>NZ_JBFRVM010000029.1:0-81208 GCF_041475145.1 Vibrio sp. 10N.222.49.A3 | reverse complement strand
CGGGAGGCGCCTCCATTATTTAGAAAGCCCGATCAGAAATGGTCGGGCTTTTTTACGTCTGCAGGAAAGTGATTTGGCTTTTGAGTGTTGCTAGTTAAAAGGTCCAAAGCTGATCAGTGAACTGTACTTTTTCGATACTGGATAGCACGTTCAAGCCGTCACGCGAAACAACGGTATCATTAAGCTGAAATTTACCATTCCCCAGATCATGAATTTGGTATTCACTTTTAGGGCCATGGGCGATCACTGTATTCACCCCCGCGTTTCCGGTTACGCGGTTGTCATGTTCGTTGATCTCAATATTCGCATCATTGTTACCTGATAGCGTTAGTTTAGTCAGATATTGAGAGTGATTAGTATAGGACGTCGCTGGGTCATACCTCATTTTAAATGTTCCGGTGAATGTATCGGCAAGGTATGCATCGTAAGTTAATGTTGGAGAGAAAATCTGTTCTACTATCGCTTGTGCATCGGGGTCTTCTTTTGAGAAATCGTCGCGGGTTTTAACTTGGTATAACCCCCACATACCTTTGCCGTTGTATGCTCCCCAAAGCCCGTAGTAGCTATCAATTACAGCGGCAAAGTACTCTTGATCAACGCTGACTTCTTCTTGCCACTCTTCTAAAATATCACGGGGTGGTGTGTAAGCATGGTGTAATGCTTGTCTCTGTATCGCATTAAATTCTTTTTGAAATTCAGGTAATGCGGTTACTGCATCTTCAGGCGCGTTAAAAACCCCGATGCCATAGTCATGGACTAAATGCAGTATTTCCTCATAAGAGGCGTCACGATGTTCTTCATAATCTTGTTGGACATACCATTCACCGCCTTCAACCTGAATCTCTTCTTCGAACAAGGGCTGCCCGGGCAAGTCATCGTTGTATCGTGACTCATCGTAATAATTCATTAGCTTTAGTATTGCGCCATTGTTGGCCATCGCGTTTGCAATCTCGCGTTTTGAGTCAGTGCTCCCATACTTAGTGCCATCAACAGGGGTTAGATAGTGGTTGAGAACATTGACGGCTTTGACTATTTGATAATTGCTCAGTCTATCCATAATCAAAATATGGATAGACTTTCCATTCGGGGCATTGACCGCCACATATCGGTTGTAGCCTGCTTGAGAGTATTCAGCGAATTGAGAGGGAACTGCTTCAATCGTGACCCCATGTACAACTGACGGTGCTGCGTTTGCCTGATTGAATAGCGATTTACTTTGATTTGAACCGCATCCAATGAGAAAGATAGCTGTCGCTAAGGTAGCTAAAGATAGAGTTTTCATGACACACCTTATTATTCATACGAAGTATCAATATAAGGAACTGCAGTGCGTTGTTTAGTGACAGAAGTTGCTGTTAGACAAACCCATACAATACCTTACAAATCGAGGCTTAATTCGTTGCTACTAACTTTACCGGCTGCGAGTGAAGTAAAAATGAAAGCCTTAAATCAATGGGCTTGATTTTGCTACCAGATTTGAGTTCTTTGTTAGGGGTGATTACTTGTCGTTTCAAGATACGTGAGAGTGGCTTGAAGAGTCGTTGAGGATCGGCGATCGAATTCACTTTCAAGTATTTCATAAACCGTATGTGCTTCAAAGTTTGCCAACTGTGGATAAAGTAACGACTCTTCCAAAAGCAACCCGATCAGTTTCTTCTGGGGACAAACACCATTAAGCGCAAGTTGATTGAGCGCTGCGTGCTGAATGCCGATATACGAATGTTTGATCAATTCTAATAATTGTTGCTCGTCATTGATGTGTTTTATTAAGCCGACTCTTAAAGATAAGCAGGGTGATGACATCAGTGACAAACGGTTCTGTTGTATCCAATCATCGCCAAGCCAGTCGAGGATGTCTCCGATATTTTCGGGTTGCTCATCTAGCAAGAGTTTTAACGTGAGCTGATTAAAGCGTGATGATTGTACATCGGAAAAGCTTATATTGTGTCTACATAAGGCATGAATCAAGGCGTGAAATGCCGCTTTGGTTAGATGACTTATTTTGTCGTCAGAGCAAAGGCTGCGCAGCCATGTTTTGTTTGAGCAAAACTCTAGAGCGATTGCTTGATTTTCCAGGCGCTCTATTTTTGCTGATCTTTTCGAGCGCTTCTTTACTGAGGTAGAAGTAGATGCGACGCTAGAGATAGCAGGTGAGTGAGCTTGTTTTAATGCATCAAGTGTTGATGTAATAAGTGCTGGTTGAGCATTAGCGTCAATGATTTCCGCGCTAATCATTTCATTTATAGGGGCAGTGTTCGTAGGTGCTCTACTTTTTACTGAAGAATCCACAACTATGATACCTGATGTCCCTAAAGTGAGTTCTTTGAAATAGCTCTGATGGCTAGTTTTTGGGTTTTTCGAAAGGTGTTCAATCAACAGTCGCTTGACTGAGTTACTGCAATCTTCCTGCTGAAGTTGTTGCCGAATAAAGGCAACGCTAAATTGTTCGGAAGTTTGAGTTAATAGGCTGTTTAGGCTGTCGAGTTGTTCTGACTCTTCCAACTTTGAAAACACATGATAGAAATGGGGTATAAAACGGGCTAGTTGCAACTGTTTATGCTGAGTTTCCAAATTTGAAATCAGTAAAATAACCGCTGCGGTTGCATTGGCTAGATTCGGTTTATTTTGAAGTTGGTCAATGACATGCAGTTTATCTTTGTTACTCAGTAGCCCTGTGAGTGAGTTGAGCGGCATACCAGATAGGAGCAATTCAAAATTAAGGTGCTTTATTTCTACTAGGTAATTCCATTTCGCTAATTGATGTACGGAACTCTTTCTTATTGATGGATCTGAATGAGACAGGCCGTTTAAAAATACCTGCAGATATTCACGACAATCCATTTCAGATAGACGCTGAAATGCCACTTTTTGGCAGCTAATATCAGGGTGTTGTGTGGCTTTGTATAATACGACTTTGTCTTGAGTGTTTCTCAAAAACATCCGAGTATCAGCGGTGCTTTTGAGTACGTTGTTTTCATTTAGCAGAGTCGGGGAGTGGCGCGAAAGTAAAGCAATGAGTTTGCCTTTTAGGTCTGGCTCGGGGTCATTCTGAAGTCGGTGTAGTATACGCAGAGACTGTTCATGATCTAATTCGTGTTTGTGATTGTCTAAAATCCGCGCAGCTATCAAGCTGATGTCATCTCCGTCATTCCAACCTCCATCCCAGTAGTCATTTTCGTCGCATACTGCTTCTAATAATACAGGAACAGCGAGTAGAGAGTGTTGGTTGTTCTCAATAGCCATTAACGATGCCAATTTAATTTCGCTGTCGTCCCAGTATTGATAGCAGTTGAGGATGGGCTCAATAGGCGCTGCATTATCTAAAGCGAGGCATTCAAGACTAGTAATAACAAGGTCAGGATTCTGGGACGCTAACCTTTCTATAATCAGATATTTAGTGTTTTGAAAACGGCTTAATATTTGTGCTGCCAATACCTGTTCGGATAGGTTTCCAGTCAAGTAGATGTGTTTAACTTTATGAAGTAATTTATCTAGAGACATTTATTTAAGCACCACTGAATTAACAAGTTTGAATAATAACTCTTATCATTTCTAATTGTATGATCCTAATCATATCTTTAATGTTTCATGTGTTAATAATAGAGGCAGATGATAGTAACCCCGAAGGAATGTCGATGAGCATCGCACTAAAAAGCTTGGTAGGAGTGTGTGCCCTTTTCTCTGCAACTCTATACGCCGCTCTGCCCCCTATAAGTATAAATACGGCGAAGGCAGAACTCGGTAAACGACTGTTTTTTGATACGCGCTTGTCTGGGGACGACTCGATATCGTGCTCCAGTTGCCACATTCCGTCTAATGGTTTTTCTTACCCTGAACCGTTGAGCCCGGCCTATACGGGGAGTGATGGATTTCGCAATGCTCCAACACTTATTAATACAGCCTATAAAGAGGTGTGGTTTCACGATGGTCGTATTGGCACCAACCTAAACGATGTGGTGCGGGAAAATATCACTGAAGACTGGCTGATGAATATGGACATGCGTTTGATGCAGGAACGCCTCAAACAAGACCCAATATACGTCGAGATGTTTAAAGCGGCCAATCTTGGAGAACCGTCAAATGGCGGAGTACGCAAAGCTCTGCCTGAATACCTAAAAACATTGACTTCGAAAAACGTCCCTTTTGACAAGGGTGAGCTTAGCGACTTAGCGAGCCAGGGAGAAAAACTGTTCACAGGCAAAGCGGGGTGCAGCCAATGCCATAGTGGCGCGCTGTTTTCAGACGGAAAGGCACACAATACCGGAGTGCCAGAAAATCATGAGATATTTTTAGACCCCATGCGACATCAATCTTTTCTTGCCTACAACATGTTTATGGGTGTGCAAGATTACTTAACGTTAAAGCGCGATGTTGGTGCGCATGTTCAAACTCATAAAGCGGATGGTAGCGATCGCGGTAAGTTCATAACGCCAACGCTGCGAGAGCTCACTCAAACTGCGCCGTATATGCACAATGGCATGCTTGCCACGCTTGAAGATGTGGTTGAATTTTATAATCAAGGTGGTGGCGAAGACTCAAACAAAGACTCTCGAGTCACCACGCTTTCCCTAACGGACTATGAAAAAAAGGCGCTGGTGGCTTTTTTGGAATCGTTATCTGGAGACGCCCTTATAGGCGAAGAATACGAATGGTTAGACTATGACTTCGGTTACGAATACACGGAGGATTGGTCAAATGCTCGTAACTAAGCGCTCTGTATTAAAGGCAGCACTCTTTATTCTTATTGGGATGACGGGGCTTCCCAATGTTGTTAATGCAAAGGTACAGCTTGAGCCTCTAGGGGAGGTGCCTGTGCCTGCGGATAATAAACAAACACCAGAAAAAATTGAGTTGGGAAAGATCTTATTTTATGACGGTCGGCTAAGTGGCGATACGACTAGCCCATGTGCTGGTTGCCATATTCAATCTCAGGGCTGGGGTTTTCCTGATGATTTATCCATGGGATATCCGGGTACGGTACATTGGCGTAATAGCCAAACGATTATTAATGCGGCTTATTATGACAAATTTTTCTGGGCGGGCAGCGCTATGTCATTGGAAGCGCAAGCCAAAGATGCTGCGAAGGGCGCGGTCGCGGGTAATGGTGAAGATGACATCATGGAAGCGCGTTTAGCCTTAGTACCTGAGTATGTTGAACGTTTTAAGCGAGTGTTTGGTGATGATACACCGAAGATAAATAATGCTTGGCGCGCCATCGCTGCGTTTCAACGCACTATGATTCAACGTGATACACCAATAGACAACTATTTACTCGGTGACAAAACCGCGTTGTCTGAGTCCCAATTGAAGGGAAAAGCACTGTTTGAGGGCAAAGCGAATTGCATTGCTTGTCACAACGGGGCTTTGGCATCTGACCAGAAATTCTACAACATTGGCGTGCCGCCAAGCCCTTGGTGGAATGATGATGGACTGGCACAGATAACGTTTCGATTTGAGCTTTATTCTAAAGGTGTCACCGAAGAGATGTACCGCACTACAAAGGCCGATCCCGGTGCTTACTTTCGTGCAAAACGTAAGGAGATGTTAGGTAAGTTTCGCACGCCAAGCCTACGTTATACAAAATACACAGCGCCATACATGCACAATGGCACTATTCCAACTTTAGAAGCGGTAATTGATTTTTACGATCGAGGTGGTGTAGCGGATGACGGGCGTACTACAGGGTATCCTCAGACCAAATCTGCTTTGATCCAACCTCTCGGTTTAACGGAGCAAGATAAAAAAAACTTACTGAGTTTTATCGAAGCATTTTCAGGTGAACAGATTTTTATTGAAGAGCCAACCATTCCAGAATACCAACCGCTATTTACTAAAGAAGAACTTGCTGGAGCAGAGAAATGATCGCCAACTCAGAGCAAAATTCGAGTAAACGACACAACAAATGCATGATGTCACGACGTGATTTTTTACTCTATTCCGGCGCAGCCACTGCCGTCTCTATGGTTCCTCTGACCTTATTTGCAGGGACTGATTCTGAAACTCAGGTAGAAGGTCGTATTGTCGGTTACCCGCGTAAGAAAATCGCAAAGTTAAGTCAACTCAGTAACCACATCCCAGTTCACTTTCAATATCCAGATGAAGGAAAAAACTCGATTGCGATGCTGGTTAAATCCGACATCGAATGTGGCGGTGGGATAGGGTTACAGCGAGATATTGTGGCGTACTCGATGACGTGTACTCATCAAGGTGGGCCTTTAACCGGTGCTTATAAAGCAACAGGAGAGCATCGCATTGTCGGGCAGTGTCCATTCCACCTGTCTACATTTGATTTACGACGTCATGGCATTATGGTTTCTGGTCAAGCCTTTGAGAGCTTACCTCAAGTACTGCTCGCGCTCGAAGGTGACGACATCTATGCAGTTGGCGTTATGGGGTTGATCTTTGGTCGCATGGAAAACCTGATCGATGTGGAGGTAGTTTAATGAGTGAATCTTCTTCAAGCAATCAATCTCCTTTAAACCGTCAGTACCTTCAACCGACAAATACTTTACTGCCTCCTGTTCATGCTGAAGTTATCACAACAGCCTGTGATTATTGTATCGTGGCGTGCGGTTATAAGGTTTACCGTTGGCCTGTGAGTAGCCCTTCCGGTGGGCCTGCTGCAAGTGAAAATGCATTTGGTGTCGATTTCCCGGTTCATGCTCTGCAAGCTTGGGTTTCGCCACAGCAACATAATATTGTTTCGCATAATGGCAAACCACACCATGTGGTTGTAGTGGCAGACAAAGACATACAGGTCGTCAATAAAGGCGGTGACTCTTCGGTTCGTGGTGGACTGCTCGCAAGAAAGCTTTATAACCCAGAAACACCAACCAAAGATCGATTGAAGCAACCACTTGTTCGAATTAACGGTCAGTTACAACCGGTAGAATGGGATTTTGCGTTGGATATAGCGGCCCAAGTTGGCCGTCATGTGATTGATACGCACGGTTCGAACAGTTACTGCGTAAAAACCTATTCCTATCAGTATATTGAAAACACCTATGCGATAACAAAGTACGCTTTACGTCATGTGAATACCGCGAATTTTTCGTTTCATGATACGCCGTCAGATGTTACCGCAACCCCAGGGTTTCGAGATGCGGGTTTTGATAATTTCGCTCCGAGTTATGATGATTGGGGCGCGGCAGACACCTTAATGATCTGCGGGACGGACCCATATGAGACAAAAACCATCATCTTTACCCAATTCATTATGCCAGCGGTACATCGCGGAATGAAAACGGTGATTTTGAATCCTCGTGAAACGGCTGGAATAGCGTGGCTTAAAGCTCAAGGTGGATTGCACCTCGATATTAATCCCGGTAGCGATAATCTTGTGATTGGTGCAATTGCTCGAGTGATCTTAGAGCAAGGCTGGCAAGACAATGAGTGGATTGAAAACTGGGTCAATAATAAGTGGGAATCGAGCTCTGGCTTTGGCCAAGGTACGCGTAATACGCCATGGCAATGGAGAACCACTTGGGGCAAGTTCCAAACCGATGGCTTTGATGATTATAAGCAATGGAATTTGGAGCAGAAAGAGTACGTACCTGAGTATGCCGCATCGATAGCGGGTATCGATGTGGAGAAGATTCATAAAGCTGCTGAGATGTTGGCAATGCCAGTGAATGGTCAAAGAGTTAAAGCCTCAATTGGTATAGAGAAGGGCTTTTATTGGTCGAATAATACCGGAAATACCAACGCCATTGCCTCCCTTGCAACGATCATCGGTACTGGTGGCCGAGAAGGGCGTGTGATTGGTCGATTTGGTGGGCATCAACGCGGTGGGCTAGCGGGTGGGAAACTACCAAGGAATAAGTCACCTGAAAAAGTGGCAGGCAGACGCAGACGCTCAATAGACACCGATAGATATCTCTATTCCGGGCATACCCGTATGGCCCATGTCATTGGTACAACATGGATTCAAGCTATGTGTGGTAGTTATGGGTTGAAAGAGAAATTCACCGACTTAACAGCACGTAATCCTCACCAAGCGATGCGACGTGATAAACAGCACATTATAGATACACTCAAAAAGCGTGCAGATTCCGGTGGAATGGTCGTCATCAATCAAGATATTTATTTACGTGATCCTATTGGTAAACAATTCGCTGATATCATCTTTCCGGCCGCGACTTGGGGGGAAGAGGATTTCATGCGCGCTAATGGTGAGCGTCGTCTACGCCTTTACCAAAAGTTCGCTGATGCGCCGGGTCAGGCTAAGCCAGACTGGTGGATTGTTGCTCAAATGGCTTCGCGAATGGGGTACGATGGGTTTGATTGGCAAAACTCAAATGACGTTGCTGAAGAGTCATCACGATTTAGCCGTGGTAGCCGTAAAGATTTTAATATGATTAAAGTTGCAGCACATGCTGAAGGGAAAACTCTTCATCAAAAGCTCGCTGAATTTGGTACTGAAGGGATTCAAGGGCCTGTTTTTTATAACTATGATACCAAAAAGCTGATTGGCACTAAGCGCTTGCATGACACTGAAATGAGTTGGGATGATTTGGTCGACAAAGGGCTACAGGATGGGCCTCAAGGCGCCAATATTATGCGTAAACAGCTCACTCAATTTAATAGTCAGACGGGGAAGGTCAATCTTCAAAAACATCCTTGGGATCTGTTTAGTGATTTCCATGCTTGGCTTACTCCCCAAAAGGACGAGTTGTGGTTCTCGAATGGTCGTATCAACGAAATTTGGCAGTCAGGGTTTGATGATACCGAGCGCAGGCCTTACATCACTCATCGCTGGCCTGAAAACTGGATTGAAGTTCACCCAGAAGATGCGGACAAACGGGGCATAGAAGCCGGAGATGAAGTGCTTGTGTACTCGGAGCGGGTGGCCAATTTTAAAGATACGATTCTGGGTATCGAGTCAGATGATTTTCAGTTTAGTAACCTAATGAAAAATGGTCACATTCAACTGGATTACGCGGAGATTAAAGCCGTTGCGATTGTCACCTCAGCCACGAAAAAAGGTGTGTTGTATTGCAATATGATGGACATGAAGAACCCAGCGAATGCTTTAACAACAAGGGTAGTTGACCAAATCAGTGGTAACTACAACTACAAAATGGGCGTCGCCAAAATAAAGAAAATTGGTGAATCAAAATATAAGCGTGAGTTTGAAGGGTTCTCCTTTGCACCACGTAACATTGTGTAAGGGAAGTTTATGTTTGGCGTATTATTGGTTTTGCATGTATTGGCTGCCACCATTTGGACGGGAGGGCACATTATTCTCAGCGTCGTTATCCTTCCTAAAGTCTTGAAACACCGTTCTCCAGAAATGTTATTGGAATTTGAGCAAGGGTACGAAAAGGTGGGAATGCCTGCTTTGGTAGTTCAAGTGGTGACTGGGTTGATGCTCGCTTATCACATGTTGCCGGACGTTAGCTTATGGTTTGATATGTCGATTCCACTGGCTCATGGCATTGCCGCTAAATTGACGTTGCTGTCTCTGACGGTATTGCTAGCCCTAGACGCACGCTTTCGTGTGATTCCAAAACTATCGAAGGACAACTTGGTTGATATGGCGCTGCATATTGTGCCAGTGACCATTATTTCAATTTTGTTTGTGGTTGTCGGAGTTTCATTTAGAACGGGTTGGCTAGTTTGATCTGCTTTTACGTTTAGTGCGGAATATTTGACAATGTCTAAGTTAGATAAGTTAGAAGAAACAGCGCCAATTCGGCGGTGTTTCTTCTTGTTACTGACCCCTTAGCCTGTCTTCAGGCTGGCATTCCTATCACACATCAACAGAGAGCTGATGCTTCAAGGAAGGGACAAAGGTTATTGAACCTTTTGCTCTGCTTGATCGAGCAAGCCTTGCATCTTTTTCTGAGCTCTGCGACTCACACGTTTTTTTGCCGCGGTGCGAGCTTCTTCTAAGTTAACACTTGGATCACCAACAACCACAAGTGCCACCATTCCGTGTCGGTGATGTACTTTACATTTTATGCCATAAACTCCGGGCTTATCAAAAGTGACTTCCTGAGCATTTGACCCAGATATCATAAGAGGTTTAGCTCCGTCAGGAAGCATCCCTTGAATGCTATGAGCAGTATGAGAGCCAACGGTTCCTTTAAAAAGCACCTTGTCACCAGGTTCGATCTCTACGTAATCAGGAATGAATTGATACATCTTATCGATGTTTTCAGAATTCATGTCCATCACTTGTTTGATGACCTTTGTTTCAGCAAACGCAGGGGCTGCAATAATAGATAGGATTAGTAAAATTAGGCGCATCGTATTCACTCTATTAAATAAGAATTATTTTCAACAATGCTAATTTATTCAGGGTTTGGTTGGAAGTTGATTTTTACATCACACATGTGAATCAAAAGGGTTCTTGTGTTAGATCAAGCAAACAAACCGATGACCCAAGCTATAAACTGAATTCATCACGACATTAAAGGGCGAACAGCTTTGTTTACATTCCGAATAGGTAGGAGTGGTTTTCACAATTACACATAGTTTTTCACGCAAACGGTGTTCTACATGTATTTATAGGCTTCTATATATATTTAAAAGAAGCTAAATGAAAATGATTGTCATTTACTTACGTTATTGGTAACCTATTGTGAAACTTTACAACATTCCGCTTAATGCACTGAAGTGTATATAAAACCCCGCTAAACCCTATGTAAACTGTGGTTATTCGTTTGCTTTGCTTGTTAATTAAGCACATCTACCTCTTTTGCTCTACCCCTTTAGGGTAGTTTGTTTTCGTAATTGATTTACATCATATTTTCATTTTCTTTCATAATTCATTATTCGCTCAGTTAAGAAATATATAACCTTCAGGAATTCTTATGAGCAAGATGAAGCTAGTCGTAATCGGTAACGGGATGGTCGGTCATCGCTATATCGAAGATTTAGTCGAGAAGACAGATGTTGCAAACATGGACATCACGGTGTTCTGTGAAGAACCACGTGTTGCGTATGACCGTGTGCACCTTTCTTCTTACTTTTCACACCATACTGCAGATGAACTTTCTTTGGTAAAAGAAGGCTTCTACGAGAAACACGGCATCAACATGCTGATCGGTGAACGTGCTATCAACGTTAACCGTGAAAAGAAAACAGTTTACTCAAGCACGGGTCGTGAAATTCAATACGACAAACTTGTTCTTGCGACTGGTTCTTTCCCGTTTGTACCGCCAATTAAAGGCCACGAAGGTAAAGACTGTTTTGTTTACCGTACTATCGAAGACTTAAAAGCTATCGAAGCGACGGCAAAGAATTCTAAATCTGGTGTTGTTGTTGGTGGTGGTCTACTTGGTCTTGAAGCGGCTGGTGCACTAAAGGCATTAGGTGTGACGACTCACGTTGTAGAGTTTGCTCCCAAGCTTATGGCAGAGCAGCTTGATCTTGCTGGTGGTAATCAACTTCGTCAAAAAATCGAACGTATGGGCGTAAACGTTCATACAAGTAAGAACACGCTTGAAATTGCTCCTGAAGGCACTGAAGCTCGTAACGTAATGCGTTTTGCAGACGGTACAGAGCTAGAAACTGATTTCATCGTATTCTCTGCTGGTATTCGCCCACAAGACAAACTTGCTCGTCAAATGGGCCTAGGTATTGCGCCTCGCGGTGGTATCGAGATTAACGATCACTGTCAAACGACAGACAAAGATATCTACGCTATCGGTGAGTGTGCATCTTGGAACCAAACGTTCTACGGTCTAGTGGCTCCTGGTTACAAAATGGCGACCGTTGCGGTTGACCACGTTGTTGGTAACGAAAGCACATTTGAAGGTGCAGACATGTCTGCGAAGCTTAAGCTTCTTGGCGTGAAAGTAGGTTCTATCGGTGATGCTAACGGCCGCACTCCAGGTTGTAAGAGCTACGTTTACCAAAACGAAGAACAAGAAATTTACAAGCGACTAATCGTTTCTGAAGACAACAAGAAGCTGCTTGGCGCGGTAATGGTCGGTGATACGTCTGACTATGGTGATCTTCTTCAGTTAATGCTGAATGAAATCGACCTGCCAGAGCATCCAGATGCATTGATTCTTCCTGCTCACGCGGGTGCTGAAAAGCCAACACTTGGCGCGGATTCTCTTCCTGAGTCTGCTGTTATCTGTTCTTGTTTCGATGTAACTAAAGGCAAGATTGCACAAGCCGTTGCTGAAGGTCACCACACCATTGGTGATATCAAAGCAGTAACTGGTGCTGGTAATGGCTGTGGTGGTTGTATTCCACTTGTGACTTCAGTACTGAACGCTGAACTTGCTAAAGCCGGTGTTGAAGTGAAGAACGACGTATGTGAGCACTTTGCTTACTCTCGCCAAGAGCTTTTCCACTTGATTCGTATCGAAGAAATCAAAACATTCGATGAGTTACTAGAGAAATACGGTAAAGGCTACGGCTGTGAAGTATGTAAGCCTCTAGCGGGTTCTATTCTTGCTTCTTGCTGGGGTGAGCACATCCTTAAGCCTGAGCTAGTGAAACTGCATGATACCAACGATAACTTCCTAGGTAACATCCAAAAAGACGGTACTTACTCTGTTATCCCTCGTATGGCAGGTGGTGAAGTAACGCCTCAAGCACTAAGCGTTCTTGCTGATGTAGCGGCTGAATACAACCTTTACACCAAGATCACAGGTGCTCAGCGTATCGGTCTATTCGGTGCTCAAAAAGATGACTTACCAGCAATCTGGAAGAAGTTAGTTGCTGCGGGCTACGAAACAGGTCAAGCGTACGCGAAGGCGCTACGTATGGCTAAGACATGTGTCGGTTCAACTTGGTGTCGTTACGGCGTTCAAGATTCAGTTGGTCTAGGTGTGATGATCGAGAACCGTTACAAAGGCATCCGTACTCCTCATAAGATGAAGTTTGGTGTGTCTGGCTGTACTCGTGAGTGTGCTGAAGCTCAAGGTAAAGACTTAGGTATTATCGCGACTGACGCAGGTTGGAACATGTACGTATGTGGTAACGGTGGTATGAAGCCTCGTCACGCAGACTTACTTGCAAGCGACCTAGACCAAGAAACGCTGATCAAATACATCGACCGTTTCATGATGTTCTACATCCGCACGGCTGCGCCACTACAACGTACTTCGGTATGGATGGACAACCTAGAGGGTGGTGTTGACTACCTACGTGAAGTGATTGTCGACAACAAGCTTGGCATCAATGACCAACTTGAAGCGGACGTAGCTGGCCTTGTGGGTAACTTTGCTTGTGAGTGGACTGACACTATCAACGACGAAGCTCAACTTAAGCGCTTCTCACACTTCATCAATGCTGACGACCGTGATGAAAACGTTGTGTTTGTTGACGATGGCCGAGAACAACACCGCCCAGCAACATTCACAGAAAAACACCCAGAAGCGAAGGGCGATATCCTTCACGTTGAACTGGTTTAATTGGGAGACGACATCATGGCATTTACCAAAGTTTGTAAGATCGAAGACATTATTCCAGGTACCGGTGTTTGTGCGTTGGTTGGTGGTGAGCAAGTTGCTATTTTCCGCCCAACTAAAGCCGAAGAAGTGTTCGCTATTAGTAACACTGACCCGTTTTTTCAATCAAACGTTTTATCTCGCGGTTTAACGGTTGAGCACAAAGGTGAGCTTTGGGTGGCAAGCCCACTTAAGAAGCAACGCTTTAACCTAGCAACAGGTGTGTGCATGGAAGACGAGAGCTTCAGTGTAAAAGCGTATAAAGCTCGCGTTACTAAAGGTGCTGTAGAAGTTTCAGCATAGTTAGTTCGAAACCATAGCTAGTGCGAAACCATAGCTAGTTCGAAACTTCGACACAGTTACTTAGCAAGATTTGATAGATCAAGGGTTCTAGTTATCGACATTGCCTTAATTCGGCAATTAGAACCTTTTCCTATCCGATTTCAACTTTTAATTTTAACTTTTTAAGGACAATCTTATGTCTACTGATTTTAAACCAGCAGAATTCGTTCAAACAATGATCGATGTAGGTGAAGCGAAAACGAAAACAAGTACTCGTGATCTACTGATTCGAAGCACAATGGCAGGCATCATTCTTTCTCTTGCTGTTGTAGTGGCAATCACGACTATCGTGCAAACAGGCATTGGTATTGTTGGCGCTCTTGTGTTCCCTGTGGGCTTCGTCATTCTAAGTGTAATGGGCTATGACCTAGTAACCGGTGTATTTGGCCTTGCTCCTTTAGCGAAATTTGATAACCGTCCAGGTGTGACTTGGGGCCGTGTTCTACGTTGTTGGGGTATTGTTGGTCTTGGTAACCTTATCGGTTCTTTAATTGTTGCAGTGTTAGTGGCAATTTCACTTACAGGTAACTTCTCTTTAGATCCAAACGCAGTAGCACAAAAGTTCATTGCGGTTTCTACAGCTCGTAGCTTAGGTTTTGAAAACATGGGTATGGACGGATGGATCACGTGTTTCGTACGCGGTATCTTCTGTAACCTAATGGTATGTCTAGGCGTGATTGGTAACATGACAGCACGTACTGTGTCTGGTCGTGTAGCAATGATGTGGTTCCCAATCTTCATCTTCTTCGCACTAGTATTTGAGCACACAGTGGTAAACATGTTCCTATTCCCACTGGGTATGATTCTTGGCGCTGACTTCGGTATCGCGACATGGTTGAACTTCAACCTTATCCCAACAATCTTAGGTAACATCGTTGGTGGCCTACTGTTAACGTGTGTTCCTCTATACCTGACTCATGCTAAAACAGCTCCTTCTCTAGGCGCGAAGTAATACGGTAAACGTAAGTTAGTATGAGATTGAAAGCCCCAACAACGTGTTTGGGGCTTTTTTAGTTTGAAAGCTGTCAATGTATTCTCGGGCAGAAAACACCTTAGTTATCATAGATGCGTTGTTTGCTATTGAGCAAAACATCCGCAATAGATTGTTTTGTTATAATTATTTCTATCTTCGTTAGTATTTAGACTGAATATTTATTTCAACACCTGATAGTCTAAGAGGTAAGGATTTTGATAAGTCATTATGAATACAGTGACTTATCACATAGATTGAAGCTTGAGATAAAACAAGTAAACCTTCGGAGCGCAGAATGTCAGAAGTATCGTCATCGAATGTTAAAGAAGTAAGCAATGGATTTGTTTCATTGGTAGGTGCAGGTCCGGGCGACCCAGACCTACTTACACTAAAAGCCGCACGAGTGATTCAACAAGCAGACGTGTTGGTTTATGACCGCTTGGTATCAAAAGATATTTTGGCGATGGCTAACCCAGAAGCAGAAATGCTGTATGTGGGTAAAAAGCTTGATCATCATTGTGTACCGCAAGATCAGATCAACCAACTGTTGGTCACTAAAGCGCAAGAGAACAAGCACGTAGTACGCTTAAAAGGTGGTGACTCGTTTATCTTTGGCCGTGGTGGTGAAGAGTGTGAAACGTTAGCTGAGAATGACGTGAGATTTGAAGTGATTCCGGGCATCACAGCAGCTGCAGGCGCAACTGCTTATGCGGGCATTCCGTTGACGCACCGTGATCACGCGCAAAGCGTGCAGTTTATTACAGGTCACTTGAAGAAAGATGGCGAAGATATTGACTGGCGTTCTCTTGCTCAACACAATCACACGATCGTGTTTTACATGGGCTTGAAAGAGAGTCCGAATATTCAGAAGAATTTACTCGATAACGGTATGCGAGAAGACATGCCAGTTGCGATTATCGAAAATGGCACTCGCCAAGAACAGAAAGTGTTTAGAGGTTGGCTACGTGACCTAGCTGATCTTGCTGGCGTTGCAAAGAGCCCAGCACTGATTGTGGTTGGAAGTGTTGCTCAGCTTCATGAAAAACTGGCTTGGTTTAACAAGCAAGCTTAAGTGATTGATGATCAAGCTTAGCTGACCAAGAATCAAATACTGCAGCGGCTACTCTGTCGCTGCATTTCTTGTTGGCGCATGGGCATTTCGTCAATAATATTGGTGATTAAACTCCAATCGGTTTTACCACTCCACCTGTGTTTCTCTTTCCCGTCTTTGCCAATCAACACGGCAGTGTGTGAACCTTTGGGTATTCCATAACTGTTAGTCACTGCATCCAAATTAAACTCTTCAACTAACCATGCAGGAACGGTGTAGCCGCTTTCGGCGATGACCATGATAACTACATCTCGCTCGTCCAATTGACAATTGTTAATCAAGACTTCATTGAGAAACTCTTTTACGATCGAATCATCTGTTGGAGCGAAGTAAATAACACTGCGGTGTGGCAGAGCTTTGGAATGAGAGTAGGCTGGGTAGGCGTGTAACGAGTTGACTGACAGAATCATAAACATAACCGTGCTTGTTATTAAAGCGTTCAGTGTTTTGGAAATTACGTTTGTTACCGATGCCTTAGTTATCGCTGCCTTAGTTATGGCTGCGTTAGCTATTGCCGCGCAGCAACGTCTCAATACTGAGTCAATGGTGTCGCTGCCGAGGCATGATCTGATTATTTGTCGGTACTTCATGTTCCACCTTCCTCGATAAACTCAAACAAGCTCTGAGTTAAGTTAATGGCAACTACGTTAAGCTAGCAATAGCTACGTTAAGCCAATAACAACTACGTTAAGCATAGCTAATGAGTTCATTTTTATTAAAGAAAGCGACTCGCATTTTAGAAGTGAATAGAATAGGGTATACGGAAAATCTAAAGGTATGAATTTATGGAAAACATAGCAATTTTGGTCGACGTTCAGAACGTTTACTATACAACACGTGATAAATACCGTTCTAACTTCGACTATAACCAGTTTTGGTATGTTGCCACGGAAGGACGTAACGTTGTCGAAGCCAATGCTTACGCAATCTCAAGCCAAGATCCTAAACAGCGCCAATTCCACCATATCCTTCGTGGTGTTGGTTTTAATGTGAAGCTAAAACCGTTTATTCAGCGTCGTGATGGTAGCGCCAAAGGGGATTGGGATGTCGGTATCGCGTTAGACGCGATAGAGCTTGCGGAGACGGTTGATACGATTGTTTTGGTATCAGGAGACGGTGATTTTGAAATCTTGGTAGAGCGAATCAAAGAGCGTTTTGGAAAGCCTGTTGAAGTATATGGCGTTCCTGGGTTAACAGCTCAAAATCTTATCGATTCTGCCTCAAAATTTGTACCGATTGAAAAAGATTTTCTTCTATAGAGGAAATCACGCACTTTATAATTGAAATCAATAATAACGATAATTAGAATGCAAACAGTTCTTATTTATCGGTGTGTGAAATGTCTCGTGTTTTAGTTGTTGATGATGATATTCAGTTGTGTGAGTTACTGGGTGAAGTGTTGGAAAATGAAGGGTATCACGTTGATACCGTTCATTGCGGTGAATCAGCTCTAGAGTTTATTCAATCAAATCCTGTTGATTTAGTCTTACTCGATGTGATGCTCCCCAATTTAAGTGGTATTCAAGTCGCAAGACGTATTTGTCAGCGTTTTGCTACTCCTATCCTTATGCTAACTGCGCTTAATGATGATGCCTCCATGCTAGATGGCTATCAAGCCGGGGCAGATCAATACATCGCTAAGCCTTTCAATGTTCCTGAGCTTTTGACCCGGATTAAGGTGATCTTACGCCGAGTTGGGTTTGAGCGACAAAGACAATCAATGGCTTCATCTAATCAAGGTTTGTGCGAGCAACTTACCCGTTTACCTTTAACCGGCACTGAAAAAGAGTTGCTCGATTATCTGATCAAAAATAATGGCATCGTTGTATCAAAATCTGACTTGCAAGTACATGTATTGAAGAAAGAACTGTGTCCATTCGACCGTAATTTAGATATGCATATCAGCAATATACGTCGAAAATTGGTGCAGGCTGGCTTATCAAAGCAACATATTAAAACTGTGCGCGGTCAAGGCTACAGCTACCTAGAGTCGGTAGGAGTATGAGTAACTGGTTTCTACGGTGCCCTGATTTCGTTATCAAGCGTAAGGATGGCTTAACGTTTCAGCTGTTCAGTTGCCTGACAGTGATTTTAGTCAGCATACTCATCCTTCAAGGTGTCGCAGAACGAGCGCTGATGAAAGCTTTGTTGAAGGTACCTGAACCTGTCAAAGCTGAAATGTTGGATTTGGCTTATCAAGCTAATGTACTGATCGAAGAAGGGGACATGGATGAGCTTGCCGACTGGGGCAATGCCCAACGTTATTATTTATTCATTATCGATGAAAACAACCGACCGATTACCCACCGACACATGCATCCGCATTTTGAATTTAAGTTGAAGTACCTGCGTACATTAGACCATCAACTCAGTGATCGTGTGAGTAAGCCTATCTTCGGCTTGCCACTTGATAACGGCAATACACTCGTGATCCAACTGCCAGGCCAGTTTCATCCAGCAAAATCCTTTGCTCCGTATTCCTATGCGCTGAAAGCTGTGATTGCTTTGATCGTGTTGTCGCTGTTTTCGATTATTATGGCGAAAAGTTTGCAGCAGCCACTCGATCGTTTAAGGGAGGCCAGTCGAAGGCTCGCACAAGGAGACTTTTCAGTGAGTGTTGTGTCTGAGTTGGATTCAACTACACGTGAATTCAATGAGCTTGCCAATGATTTTGACCATATGACCTTTGAGATTAAGTCTCTGGCTGAAAAGCAGCGTCGTTTGATTCGTGATGTATCACATGAGTTGAGGACACCGTTAGCAAGGCAGAATCTCGCATTACATTTACTACGTAGTAAGGTCGATGAAAAAAGTATGGGTTTACTCGAACGGATGGAAAGCGAAACGGAAGAGATGAATAAGCTGGTGGGTGAAATTCTTGAGTTCAGTCGCCTAGAAACCTCTCGCTATGATTCTAAGTTAACTCCAATGCATCTTGAGCATTATTGCTCAATGCTAATTGCGCAGATGCAAAATGACTTGAAACCTAATCAAACTTTGACTGGTGATTTGGAAACAGCGACATCAATGGTTAATGTTGATGAGAGGCTACTTTTGAGGGTGATCAGTAACCTTGTAGGAAATGCGATCAAATACGCAGGGGGCAATGCGGATATTGTCGTTAAGACCTACGGGCAGGTCAATGATAAGCGTTACAGTGTCATTTCTGTGGAGGATGATGGTGAAGGTATTCCAGATAACAAGATTGCAGATATCTTTGACCCGTTTACCCGCATTGAGTCAGCCAGAGATAAACAGTCTGGTGGTTACGGTCTTGGACTCGCGATCGTTAAGGAAGCCATGGGAGTGATGAATGGGCATGTTACCGCTGAGAACAGAGAAGGTGGGGGACTTAGAGTGAACCTTATGTTTCCTATCGTAGATTAAGCTTTAGGCTCAGCATTCACGCTCAGCCCCTGTAATGAGAAAATAGTTTCGGCTCAAAGGGCACCCAATAAAAAACGCCACTGTATCTGCAGTGGCGTTTTTGTATACACGCTTTTCATTATCAGGCTAAGGCACAGCCATTAATTGCGCCTTGACTTGAAAGTAAGAGCACCAGAGAAGCTAGATCATGCCTGTTGGCGTGCTAGCTTTACTTCTTCTTCTTTCTCACCGGCTGCTGGGTCATTGAAGCGAGCTTCGTCAAAAGATCCTTCAGATTTAGCCACAATGATAGTTACGGCACTATCACCAGTGATGTTTACGGCAGTACGGATCATGTCAAGAAGACGGTCAACACCCATGATTAATGCGATACCTTCGAGCGGCAGTCCAACTTGGTTCAATACCATCGCTAGCATAACAAGACCAACACCTGGAACACCTGCGGTACCCACAGAAGCCAGTGTCGCTGTTAGGATCACCATTAGGTAATCACCCATAGTCAGGTCGATGTTGTACGCTTGTGCGATAAACGCCGTTGCAACACCCTGCATGATAGCAGTACCGTCCATGTTGACAGTTGCGCCTAGTGGAACTGTGAACGAAGCGACTTTGTTGTCTACGCCCATGCGGTTTTTAGCCGTTTCCATTGTCACTGGAATCGTTGCGTTTGAAGATGCTGTTGAGAATGCAAACATGATTGCATCTTCCATCTTACGTAGGAACGTAATTGGGCTAAGGCCTGTAAACCCTTTAAGCATCGCACTGTAAGTTACTAAACCGTGTAACAGTAGAGTACCAGCTAACACTAAGAAATATTCCGCTAGGTTCCAAATTGCGCTTAAACCAAGGCCAGAGAACAGCTTCGCCATCAAGAAGAACACACCGTAAGGCGCAAGGTTCATCAGCAGCGCAACCAGTTTCATGATTACTTCGTTCAAATCAGAGAAAACCGCAGCGATACGCTCACCTGGTTTACCCGCTGCACTGATTGCAATACCAAACAACACAGCAAATACGATAACTTGTAGCGTTTTGCCCTCAGCCATCGCCTGAATAGGGTTGGTCGGGAACATGTCGATGATGACTTGGCCCAAAGAAGGAGCATCAGCTGATTTGAAAGAGCTCGCAGCAGTAAGATCCGCACCCGCTCCAGGTTGGAACAGGTTACCTATAGTCAATGCTAGAGTGATAGCAACGGCTGTAGTACCGATATAAAGTGCAAGCGTTTTGCCCCCCATACGGCCAAGAGTTGATAAATCTTTAAGAGAGCTTGTACCGCACACGAGTGAAACGAAGACGAGTGGTACAACAAGCATTTTTAAACTGGCGACAAAGATCTGTCCGCCTACTTCAAAGAGTCCGTTAACGATGTAGTTGTTAACAAATCCGCTGTCTGCAAAAAGGGATTGAATGGCAAATCCCGTTAATATGCCCACGACCATGCCGAGGATAACTCGACCAGTTAGAGACATAGGTTTCTTGGTATTCATTTAGAACACTCCTTATTATTTATAACTTTGATACCTTTCCAAAGTGAGCAGGAGATTAGCAGTCGGTTGTTTAAATCGAAAAACAAAAAATGAGTTTGGAATTACAGATGTGATCATAATCACTGATAATCGTTCAAATAAAACAAATTAAAACAAAATAATTCACCATTCATTTACATTTATCGAGTGTTTTATACAAAAAATCGTCGTTCTGAAGGTAATAAATAAGATAAGAGGATTTTGTTATAGATGTTTGCTTATTACATTGACTGCGCAAATGGCGGTGTTTCAAAAAGTTTGGCGCAGAGAACCGATTTTTAATTCAAGTGCTCGTTAAATGACTGTATTGAATTGGTTTCTTTTAACTGCAGGCTAACGACTCGTCAGCTCGTCTTTACAAAACTTTACGAATGCAAAGAATGTAAATTTAATGCAAATAGTAATAGTTATCACTTATATTCCCCCCTCGAAATAATTCAGTGGTACCGGAAACGGTCTAACGGACACATCGAATAAATAACAAAGTGTTCGTCTAAAAGAATAAAAGTGGAGAAAAGGACATGTTTTCAAAAAAGCCATTGGCTTTAGTGATCGGCGCAGCATTAGCTTCACCAGCAGTATTGGCAGAAGCAGTAAAAACTGACGAGCATATGGTTGTTGAAGGTCGTGATTACGGTTATAAAGCCGACACGAATACAACAGCAATGCGCATGGAGGCGACTCAATTAGAGACTCCAGGACAAGTTACGATTATCAGTGAACAAATCATTGATGAGCAACGCGCAAGCACGCTTGGCGAAGTATTAAAAAATGATGCGTCAATTTCAGCGGGTTCTAAATCAACAAACCGTGAGCGCTTCAACCTACGTGGTTTCTCTCTAGGAAGCAGTTCTGGTTACTTGCGCGATGGCGTTCAGCACTGGTCTCATTACCGTCAACCGGTAGAACTACTAGAACGTGTTGAAGTACTAAAAGGTCCTGCAGGTTTGCTCTACGGTAAATCAGCACCTGGTGGCCTTGTTAACATGGTTGCTAAGAAGCCTACGTATGAAACTCAAGTTAGCGTAAGCCAAGACATTGGTTCTGACAGCTACACACGTACTACCGCTGATGTAAGCGGTTCATTGAACGATGATCAAACTCTACGTGCTCGCCTTATTGTTTCACAAGAAAACCAAGACTCTTACCGCACACGTTTTGACGGCACAGATGTAGAGACTGACCGCTTTGTTGGTGGCCTATTTGTTGATTACGATATCAACGAAGATGTGATGCTATCTGCGCATTACGACCGTACTCAAGAGTTGGGTGATCTAGATAACGGCTCAAAGATTGATACGAAAACAGGTAAAGCGATTACCCCAAATACGGTTAATGACCAACGCTTCGCACAAACAGACAACGACGTAGCAAACTACGGTGTGGCTGTTACAGCAAACTTGAGCGATACATGGGCAGTTAAATCGGGTATCAGTCGTCAGTTTTACGAACGTCGCCGTACTGAATCAGATAACGTTATTGATTCAAAGAAAGACAGAAAAACCAAGAAAACACTAGGTTATGGTTACAAAGTGTCAGACCGTCATGATGAGTGGACGTTTGATACGGCTTACGTGGATTTTACTGGTGATGTTGATGCATTTGGTGTGAATCACCGTCTGTTGGTGGGTGCAAATGGGTTGCACTACGATTACAAGCGCCTGTACGTATCAGACTATGCTTGTTTTAACGCTTCAGAAGCAGACCCAATGAAAGAGTGTGGCAAAGGCTTTGATATGCCTGCAGACATTCACTATAACAACGATGATTCAGTATCACACTCGAAGAGCCAACACTACGGTCTATATCTTCAAGATTTAGTGACGTTCAATGAGCAGTGGCAAGCACTTGCTGGTGTTCGTTTCGCTTACGATGATACGACGAGCAGTTCTGGTAAAGAAGAGAGCTACAATAACATCCTACCTAAGTTCGGTGCGATTTACTCTCCGGCGCCAAACGGTTCTATTTACGCGGTTTACTCTGAAAGTTTTGAACCTGTAAGTGAGATTTCTGATAAAGATGATGTGAACTTCGGCCAGTCTCAAGATGCGAAGAAAGGTACACTTTATGAGCTAGGCTCAAAGTGGGAACTGTTTGATGAGCGTTTATTCGTATCAGGAGCAGTATTCCAGATCACACAAACGAACATGCAAGTTACAGAAGACCTTCCTGCATCTCATGCAAAAGATACTCGTACTACACAGGTGGGTGAGCAAGTTCACACTGGTGTGGAGCTAGCTGCGACGGGCTACGTGACGGATGCGTTCTCTGTAAGTGCATCAACAATGTTCTTAGATGCTGAATATAAGAATGACCCTGCTCTTAATGGTAAAACACCAGCAGACGTTCCTGAATTTACTGCAAGCATCTGGTCTACTTACGCATTCAACAACGGTACTGATGTAAACCTAGGTGTGTATCACGTAGGTGAGCGTTACACTGAAAGTGCTAACACGTTTAAGAAAGACGCTTACACTCGTGTAGATGCTGGTGTTGCACATACGATTAAGTACGATGAAAACTTAGACTTTGTTGCACGCTTTAATGTAGAGAACTTATTCGATACAGATTACCTAGAAGGTGGCAGCACTCGCGGCGTTGTTGTTGGCGAAGGTCGTAACTACATGGCTACGTTACAGGTAAAATACTAATTTGTTAGTAGGGTACTATTGGTAGCTTAAATATTAAGGGGAAGGTTTCGACTTTCCCCTTTCTTGATTCTGCTATTTAGTAAAAATACCCCTAGCAATGCGAGTGGTTTTTAATGATAATGAGACTGCTTATCAATAAAACTCATTTGTTCTTCTTCTAAAGTAAATGACTACAATTATGAATCTTTTAAAAACTAGCCTAGCACTTGCCATCAGTTTGGTTGCAACGTCATCGATGGCAAACAGCTTGGATCAAGCTCAATCAATTCAAAACAAGACCAATAACGCGTCGGCTTCGAGCCAAAAGGTTATTGATAAAAGCTCACAAGCAACATTATTGCTGCAAGCTGAGGTTGAGCGTCTACAAGAAGAAGTGAAAAATTTAGAAATCTATCACGATCATCTTGCCGCATTGGTTAAGAGCCAAGATCAAGAAGCGCAGAGTATTGAAGGGCAGATCGACGAAATCAAACTAACACGTCAAGGTGTTGTGCCTTTAATGTACAAGATGATCGATGGTCTCCAGGAAGTTATTGAAAGCGATCTACCTTTCAAGACAAATAGCCGTCTGCGTCGCGTTGAAAAGCTGAAAGCGATGATGACTCGTGCTGATGTCAGTGATGCTGAAAAATATCGCCGTATTTTAGAGGCGTACCAAATTGAAGTGGATTACGGTATTAAGCTAAGTTCTTATTCAAGCCGTGTCGAGTTAAGTCAAGATAAAGTGCTTGAAGTTGATATTTTGCATCTTGGCCGCATTTCACTGGTCGCTCGTAACTTAAATGGTACTCAATATTGGTCTTGGGACCAAAATAGTGCTCAATGGCAAGAGTTGGATTCTTCCATGAAATCTGAGTTGGACAAAGCGTACGATATTGCTAATAAACAAGCATCTCCAAGCTTAATCACATTACCTGTTTCTTTAACTGTTGCGGAGGTTAAGTAATGAACTTAAAGCCATTAGCAGCATTGCTTTGCATTACGTCAATTTCATTTTCTGCTTTCTCTGCATCAGACACGACAGCTCAGCTTGTTAACAAAGCAAAATCAGAGAGTCGCACGCAAGCGTCTCATAACGTAATTCGTGAAGCTGACTTTAAAAAGACAGAACAACAACTCAAAGCGATCAAAGCACAGCTTGAAGCTAAACGTAGCTCTATTCAAGGTGCGACCGATGTTCTGACTCAGACATTCAGTGATAACGAAAACAAGCTTGCTCGTTTAGAAGAGAAACTGCGTTTAGAAACAGGTAGCTTAGGTGAGTTGTTTGGCGTTGTAAGACAAAATGCAAAAGACCTTGAACATGAGCTTACGGATACAGTAACTAACGTAGATCGCGCAGCGTATACAGAAACTGTTTATCAAATCGTGGACGCAAAATCATTACCGTCAATGCCCCAGTTAACAGGTCTTTGGTTGAGCATGATGGAGCAAATTCAAGCAAGTTCAGAGATAAGCAAGTCGACAGTTTCACTAGTTAATAGTGAAGGGGTTACTGAAAAGGCAGAAGCTTATCGACTGGGTTCTATTGGCTTAGTTGCTGAGTCAGGTTACGTATGGTGGGATGCTAAACATCAAGATGCAATAGTTTACTTGAAGCAGCCATCACAAGGTCCAACACTGGCGTCGCTTTCTACTTTAGCGAATGGCGAAGTGTCTAACGTGGTCGTCGATCCTTCTCGTGGATTCATGCTAGAACAATTAGCTTTGGAACCAAGCCTAGCTGATCGTCTGCAAGCTGGTGGCCTAGTAGGTAAAGTTATTCTTGGCTTGTTGGCAATTGGCTTAATCATCGCATTGGTTCGTGGTATTTCTTTGGCTATCGCTCGTCAGAAGATTCGTGCACAGCTTAAGAACCCAAAACAAGCAGGTAATAACCCTCTGGGTCGTGTTCTTGCGGTTTACAGCAAAGAGAAAAATCAAACAGTAGAAGCATTAGAACTGCGACTTTTAGAAGCGGTAGTGGATGAACAAACTCACCTAGAGAAAGGTTTATCAATGCTGAAGCTTCTAGCTGCTCTAGCACCAATGCTTGGCTTGCTAGGTACCGTAACCGGCATGATCGAAACATTCCAAGTGATCACACAGTTTGGTAATGGTGACCCTAAAGTAATGGCGGGCGGTATTTCGATGGCACTTGTTACAACGGTACTTGGCCTTGTTGCTGCAATGCCACTGCTATTGGCACACAACATTCTGAGTACTCAGTCAGAGAACATTCGAAATATTCTGGAGAAGCAGGGCATTGGCCTTGTTGCTGAGCAGGCAGAGAAGTCTATTGAACCAAGCGCTGTTGTTTCACAAGTTGGGACTGCCGCGTAATGGATATTTTGTCGGGTTCTCTATTACCAGCGAGTTGGTTAACGAGTAACTGGCTGCTGTCTTTATCAAACTTTATGGAGCAGGGCGGTTTCGTCCTGTGGTGGCTAGCGGTTGTCGTCCTCGTTTTTTGGGTACTTGTGGTAGAACGCGTGCTTTATCTCGCGTTCTACTTTCCAAAGCAGCGTCAAGCTTGGATTAATCAGTGGCATGAAAGAGAAGATCACTCTTCTTGGCATGCTAAAGCCATTCGTGAAGGTTGGTTGGGGCAAGCGAGTATTTTACTTAACCAAAACTTGAACTTTATTAAGCTGTTAGTTGCTATTTGTCCGATGTTGGGTTTGCTCGGTACCGTAACCGGTATGATCTCCGTTTTTGATGTCATGGCGACTCAAGGAAGCAGTGATCCTAAATTGATGGCCTCAGGTATCTCGTTGGCAACTTTACCAACGATGGCGGGTATGGTTGCTGCATTAGCTGGCATGTTTGTTCATGCTCGTTTAGCGAAAGTCTGTAACCGCTTAGAATTGAAATTAGAAAAATCTTTAAGGAGTCAACGATGAGACTCGGTCGACGTCATTCTAAAAACGAAGAGGCTCAAATAGACCTTACTTCGATGCTTGATATCGTATTCATCATGCTTATTTTCTTCATTGTGACGAGTTCATTTGTTCGTGAATCTGGTGTTGAAGTAAATCGCCCGCAAGCTTCAAATGTAGTGAGCCAAAAAGATGCAGGTATCTTTGTCGCGATTACTTCTGCGAATGACATCTTCATAGACAAACGTGTTGTGGATGTTGAACGTGTTCAAGCGACGTTAGAACAGTTGTTGCTAGAACAGCCAGATGCTTCTTTGGTTATTCAGGCGGACGAGCATGCTTATAACGGTACGGTTGTTAAAGTGATGGACGCTGCCAAAGGTGCGGGTGTTAAAAATATTGCGCTTGCAGCTGAAAAGCGATGATCTTGGAGGATCTTAATCAATGATTCGCCTATTTCTTGCATTACCTTTAGCGGGAGCGTTGGGTTTAGCACTATTTTCTTTCATGGCTTGGATGGTCGATAATGGACACCAACGTTCGCCAGACAACAGTGAGACGTTAAGTTTCAACATGGTGATGGTTGAACAAGAACAAGAAGTACAGAGAAGACAACGTGCAGTCCCGGAACAACCCGAAATGCCAGAGCCGCCACCGCAAGCGCAAACGTCTCAGTCGCAAGCTGAAGTAACGCCTCTGAATTCAATGTCTTCACTGTCTTCACTGGATTTGAATACTTCAATTGAAGGCCTAGCGATTAACGCTCCAACATTTTCTGATTTTGGGTCAAATCAACAGGTAATGCCGCTTTATCGAGTTGAACCTCGTTATCCAGCAAAAGCGCTAAAGCGTGGCGCAGAAGGGTATGTCATTTTGTCTTTTACAATCGATGAAACAGGACGTTCTGTTGATATTCAAGTTACGGATGCAAATCCACGTCGTATGTTTGAACGTGAAGCGATAAGAGCACTTAAAAAATGGAAGTATCAACCTAAAGTCGTCGATGGAAAAGCGGTAGCGCAGGTTGGTCAAACCGTGAAACTAGAGTTTAAGTTGGCAAAATGATGAAACAGATATGGATATTAGTGGGCTTGTTGATAATGCCCCTTACAGTACCGGCAAAAGAGCTTACCCAATACACCGTTATTCGTGTTCAAAAGGCGAACAAACTTGCTCAAGAGGAGCAGGTTAAACAGGCGATTGAGGTTTTGGCTAGTTTGGAGTTATCTAAAGGCTATGACAAAGCCTATGTCGCTCGCATGCTTGGTGTGTTTTACTGGCAAGATGGTAAAACAGAGACGGCAATCAAGCAGCTTACTTATGCAGTGGATAGTCGCTTATTGGTCGATGAACAAGCTTGGGTAACGAAACGTATGTTAGCTGATTTACTGCTTAGCGAGCAGCATTTTAAAGCGGCATTACCACACTATTATGAGCTCGTTAAAACAGCACCGGAAACTGAAAAGAAAGACACGCTATGGATGCGAATTGCTCAAGCTGAATACCAAATTGAAAACTGGACGAAAGTACTGGCGGCTATAGGTAATCATAACAAGTTTAATTCAAAACCACAGTTGTCGCCTCTCTCGTTAAAGCTGGGTGCTCAACTACAGTTAAAACAATGGAAGCAATCAATTCCTACGTTAGAAAGTTTAGTTGAACTTCAACCCGAAAAAGACAACTGGTGGCGTCAACTGGTCGGGATTCAGTTAAGGCTAGAGCGTAGCCGAGATGCGTTGAATACCTTAGCGCTTGCTGAGCTACAAGGTGTTGAACTGAATAATTCAGACCGTAGGCTACTTGCTCAACTGTACGCGAAACGAGGCATCCCTGAGCGCGCTGCGCAAGAAATTAGCAAGTTAGATGACGCAAACAGCGATGTTCAACTTCTGGCTGAGCAAGCAACCTACTGGCAGCTAGCGAAAGAGTGGGACAATGCTATTGAAGTGTGGACGTTAGCGTCGAACATGAACACTCGATACCATTGGAATGTTGCTCAATTATTGGTTCAGCAAGGTTACTACAAGCGAGCTCTGGTTGTTTTAGACAAAGTGAAAGACAAGAACAAGCAAGCTGACGTTGCATTAGCGAAAGTACGTTCATGGTATAAGTTGAAGAACTTAGATAATGCTCTCGCTCAAGCTAAGCGGGCGAACAACATTGAACCGTCTCCTGAGGCTAAAGGGTGGATCAAATATTTGACCCAGCTGAGAACGGTAAGCGAAAGTGGAAACGCCTAATCACATATAGTTAGAAGCTAGAAAACAGAGTACTAAATACGACAGTGAAAGGGTGTCATTTGAATGTTCAAATGACACCCTTTTTTTGTATTCAATAGACTTAAACCTTAAACCTTGGTGCTTGAGCGGTGCGGTTGTTTGACTGAGGTAAGAATAATACCAATCACAGTAAGTAAGTGATCATAAATAGCGCAGGAAAAATGCTTGAGAACAAGGCGGAAATTTTCGATAAGTAGTTATTCTACAATCAAAATTTCTAACGATGTTATCGAGTGTTTTAACCAGCTAGGATGAACAGTTATTTACTACGATTGGTATAAAGATAAAGAGAATTCTAGTTAAAGGCTGCACATCTCGCCACTGTGTGATCCCGCAATGATCACTCCGCTTTGGTCTACAATCCAGTTAATGGTGCAGTCACGATAGGGGTTTTTGAAAGAATGTTGTATTTCACCATGCTCGAGTGAGGTTTGAGTTTCCACCCAAGCAAATGTGCGTGACTCCCAAAATGTAACGGCTTGAGAGTGGGGCGTTAAATACAACGTTTGAGCATCGGCAATATTGGAACCGATGTAACTCTCGACATGTTCGTCAGTACTAACAATCTGGCTAGTACAAGCCGTTACCAATACAGCCAAAGCTACAATAATACGCATTTCTAAATCCTTTTAAACTTGCATGGTTATGTCTGTTTTATAGTCAATAAGCTTAAACCACTCTTGAGCTAATCGTCATGCCAATGCCCTTGATAGTGATCTCTGTTCTAAATAGCTTCAACTTCCTTTCTTAAATGCACGGAACTCCGACTAAACAGGGCCATTTTATAAGCTCTAGAGCTCAGGATATCTACGTTTCCCACTTATATTGCCGCGATTCTTATATGTATACAGTTCGATTGTTCTTCAGTAGATGTTATGTGAATTTCCTTGCGACGCGCGAGAAACGTAAACAATGTAAATTGAATGCCAATACGAATTATTATCAACTAAATTATCGCCATAAAATCTATAGGTACTGGTTTGTATGTCGTTAAAAAGTAGGGCAGTTCAATCATGGGCTCGTCGACTTCATGTTTACATTTCTATGGCGCTGCTGTTTGTTGTTCTTTTCTTTTCAGTGACAGGCATCACCCTTAATCGCCCTGAGCTATTTGAATCCAGCCAACCCAATATCCAACACTCTACGCTAACGCTTCCCACGAGTTTGTTTACGATTCAAGACGGTCGACTGAAAGCCGACGAGTCTGCTTTTGAAACGTTTTTGTTTGAAGAAGCAAACCTATCTGGCGTTCCTTCGGGGTTAGACATCTACGCAGAGATTGAAGACGGTGAGTTGCTCATCGGTGAAGTGTCTATGGACTTCAAAGGACCTGGCTACAACGCTTCTGTGTTTGTTGATGTGACTTCTGAAATGGTGGAAGTCGAAACAACGAATTATGGCGTTATTGCATTGTTGAATGACCTACACAAAGGGCGTAATAGCGGTGAAGTGTGGAAGTGGTTTATCGATATCACTGCGCTGCTGATGATCTTCTTTGTACTGACTGGCGTGTGCTTACTGTTACCTAAGAAAAAAACACTCAATACCTCTATTAAATGGACGGTATTTGGGTCTGCAATTTCACTTGCTATCTATTTTGTCGCCGTACCGTAACCCGCGATCCGATCCATGAGGCGGTGTGAAGGTGAATTAAAGGCGCAACGGATTTGAAAGGTTGTTAAACATGAAAAAAATGAATTGGAGCAAATCGCTCCTTGCTTTGTCTCTTTTACCAAGCTTAGGCATGGCTGAGGTGCTTCCTGACACAGCAAAGCTCGATGTGCATTTCGAGTTACCAAGAATTGAGGCTTCTCCATACAAGCGCCCTTACGTAGCGATATGGGTAGAGAACAGTGAAAGAAAGTCAGTTAAAACGATCGAGCTTTGGGTCGGCCAAGATGAATGGCTTAAAGATTTACGAAGTTGGTGGCGAAAAGTCGGACGTTACGACCGCGAACTCGTTGATGCCGTGACTTCCGCAACACGTCCTGTTGGTCAATATCGTTTTGCTTGGGATGGCAAAAATGATGCCGGTCAATCGTTAGAGCAAGGTGAATACACGGTTCATATTGAAGTTGTACGTGAACATGGTGGCCGAAACTATCTTCGCCAAAAAGCAGCACTCACTGACAAAAATGCTTCTTACCAATTAGAACCAACGGAAGAAACCGGTCAGATTACGCTCAACTATATCGTTAAGTAGTAGATAAAGAAGCGATAAATAATGGTAGCCATCGTAGACGCTCATTGAGTGACACGATTAAAAATTACAAATAATGGAATTGAACATGATGAAACAGACAAAAATAAAGGCGCTTGCTCTTGCAGGTGTAATGGCGTTCGGTCTAGCAGCAACGACGACAGCACAAGCTCACCCTCGTTGGGTTTTGCCTTCTCATTTCACCGTTTCTAAAGAAGGTGGTGACTGGTTAACATTTGATGTGACGGCATCCCACGGTACGTTTGTTTTTGATAAGCCAGCAGGAAGTGATAAAGCATTCGTTATCATGCCTGATGGCCGTAACGAGCGTCCTAACTTCGTTGTAAAAGGCAAGCGTCGCTCAATGTTTGATTTCTATTTTGAGGAAGAAGGTACACACAAAGTAGCAATCAACAATGAACCAACGTACTGGACACAGTACAAAGCGGGTCGTCGTGACACAGTAAAATGGATTAAAGCGACTAAAGCTGAGCGTGATGCCTTATTACCTGAAAAATCACGTGACGTGGTAACTCAAGTTGGTTTCACTCGCGCAGAAAGTTACATCACAGTAGGCAAGCCAACGGATTCAGTTTTCAAAATTGAAGGCAAGCTTCTTGAAATGAAGCCTGTTACACACCCTTCAGACATCGTTGAAGGCGAACCGGTGACATTCCAATTCTTCTACAACGGTGAAATCCAGAAAGACGTGAAAGCGGAAATTACTCGTGAAGGTACGCTTTACCGCAATCACCAAGAGCAGATTGATGTAGTGAGCGATGAAAACGGTGAAATCACGTTTACTCCAGACGTAGCGGGTCGTTACGTAATGAAAGCGAACTACAAAGGTGAGTTGGTTGACAACCCACTGGCAGACAAAGCAAGTACGAATGTGCACCTGACATTCGAAGCATTGCTTCAATAGTCGGTTTTATCGGGAGAAAGCTCCTGATTATTAGATAAAAAAGACAAGGGCTCATTAGAGCCCTTTAACGGTCAGTATACCACTGAAAATTTGTAACGTGGCGAGGGTACGAACGATGAAAATAACAATAAAAGCAAACACCATAATTGCTCCGTGCTTAGCTCTGGGGCTTGGTTTAGCGGCATTACCTGCGCAAGCACACTTTCCATTGATGAGCTGTTGGTTTGAAGGCAAAACGGTTGCCTGTGAGGCAGGTTACTCTGATGGTAGTAAAGCGATAGATTACGCAGTCGCGATGTACGACTACGAAGATAACTTGATAGCGAAAGAGATGACGGATAAACGCTCTATTGTCGAATTTCCAAACCCAAATTCTGAGTTTTACCTCGTGTTTGATTCAGGTCACGAGTTTCCTGTTGAAGTCGACGTTGTAGAGATCAAAGAAAAATGATGATTCAAAGTGTACGCGCTGACACAGGCGGAAGAGAGGGCAAGTGGGTTGGCCTAATCATTATATTCATCCTTTGTTTTGCGACGGTTGCTATTCCGTTTAATCAAGCAGAATCTCATATCGAAGTGACCCTTGATCACCAAGTCTTAGTGACTGATGTTGAGCAAGAAAACTTGGCGATGCTGTCAGAACTCCGTTTGGCTCATGAAGAGATTCGAGATCTTCGCATGGACTTAGACGGCGAATGGCCAAGTGTTGTGTCACTTAAAGATGAATGGGTTGCGCCATTTGTTGAAGACCAGAGTTGGAAGCGCAAAGGTTCTCATGCTTGGCTATTGGACGAGCGTGGTTATTACTTTTCTACGCCAAGCGAACAAGCTACGCCAAACACTCATGGCTTCGCGGACTCCTTTATTTTGAACGCGAACAGTGTTTCTCCGGAAATCTGGATTTTCTTTGGTGGTGTCGCAAGCCAACCTACTCAATTTGATGAAAACACATTGGAATCTGCAGGCTGGAAACTGGTGGTGAACGAGTCAGAAATATCTGAACAACATGACGCTTCTTCTCATTAAGCAATGTTTCAAACCTTAGGTTCTCATCAGCAATATGTTCAAAAAGAAGATGTTCACAAAATCAAAAAGCTTACGGACTAATCAGCTCATTGACCATAAGTTCACAAATAATAAGAGATTTACTATGCGATTCATGACTCTATTGATGTCGTTAATGGCGGTGCTATCGACACCCAATGCATTGGCAAAAGAATACACAGTCGACAGCGACAAGTTGACGATAGGTATTACCCTACAGCCTTACTATAGCTACGTAAAAGCTGTGGTAGGTGACAAAGTGAACATCCTTCCTTTGGTTGATGCTGGCTTTAACCCACATAACTACTTACCACAACCGAATGACTTGAAGCGATTGAGCCAGATGGACGCAATCGTCGTAAACGGTATTGGCCACGATGACTTCGCATTAAAAGTCATTTCAGCTGCGCAACGTGATGATTTAATGGTTATTGAAGCGAACAAAGAAGTACCTCTACTTCCTGCATTAGGCCAGTCTGTTGGCCAAGGCGCAGTGAACCCACATACGTTTGTTGGTCTTTCTACAACAATCCAAAAGGTGTACACCATCGCGAGTGAAGTTTCTAAGCTCGACCCAGACAACGCCACGTTTTATCGCAAGAACGCGCGTAAGTACGCCAAGCAATTTCGCTTTATGAAGCGTGATGCAATGTTGTCATTAGGTGAACTCGATACATCAGGTATGAAAGTAGCGACCACGCACAATGCTTATGGTTATATCCTTCAAGAGTTTGGTGTGGATGTTGCGGCGGTGATTGAGCCTGCACACGGTGTTGAACCAAGTGCGAGCCAACTGCAAGATACGATCGAGAAAATCCGCGCATCAGGCATTGATGTTCTGTTCTACGAGCTAAACATGCCAAACCGCTTTGTTGACACGATTGAAGCAGAAACAGGCGTTCAGCTTTATCGTTTCTCTCACATGACGCACGGTGAGTATCAAGACGATAAGGTAGAAGTTGAGATGAAGAAGAACTTAGAAACGTTAATCGAAGCCATGAAATTTGCTGCGGCTAACCAGACTAAAAGCGGGAAGGCGTAATGCAAGGTCCATCGATTTCAATCAACCAACTCGGTCTGCAATACGACAACAACGTGATTCTTGATGATATCACGCTAGATCTTAAAGCGGGTGAGTGCCATGTGATCATGGGGCCAAACGGCGGTGGCAAAACCTCTTTGCTACGTTCAGTTCTTGGTTTGACGCCTTTCTCTGGTCAAATCAACATTCATTGGCCAGAAAAGCCAAGCATTGGTTACGTTCCTCAGAAAGCGACCTTCGAATCGAGCTTACCTCTGACGGTAATGGATTTCGTCCTGCTTAACCAAACTCGAATTCCACTGTTTTGGCGTCGTAAGTCTAAGCAATTGGCTCTTGCATTAGCGCAACTCGACCGTGTGGGAATGGCGACTCGTAGCGACCGCCGTATGGGTCAATTGTCGGGTGGCGAGCAGCAACGTGTGTTGTTTGCTCAAGCCTTATTGGATAACCCAAGCCTATTGGTGTTGGATGAACCTACGACTGGCATGGATGAGCAGGGCGTTCGTTATTTAGAATCGCTAGTTCGTGAATGTGTTGATGAAGGCCGTACGATTCTTGCCGTTCACCATGATGTAACCGCAGTGCGTCGCCTTGAAGCGAATGTACATGTTGTGAATCGATTCTTGGTGGATAGTGGTCCACATGAACAAGTACTACACCCGACTAAAATCGAGAGTCTGTTCCAGCACTATAGCAGTGGATCTGCCATCACCAAATCGAAGGAGGTTGCGTAATGGAGTGGTTACGACAACTTGCCACTAGTGGCGTTGAAGCGGGTTGGTTATCAGACAGCTTCATGTATGCGTTTATGGTGAACGCACTGGTTGCCGCATTGTTACTTGGCCCGTTATTAGGTGGCCTTGGTACTTTGGTCATTGCAAAGCGTCTGGCATTCTTCTCTGAAGCGGTAGGTCACGCAGCATTAACCGGTATTGCCATTGGTGTTTTGCTTGGTGAGCCACCAGAAAACCCAATTATTGGCTTGTTTAGCTTCTGTATGATCTTCGCTTTGCTTCTTCACTTTGTAAGAAACAGAACCAATGTGCCATACGATACCTTAGTCGGTGTTTTTCTAGCGCTAGCATTGGCAGTAGGTGCGGCATTGCTGATGTACGTGGCGCGTAAGATCAATATCCACATGCTTGAGAACGTGTTATTTGGCTCGATTCTCACGGTAACAGACCAAGATTTAGCAATTCTCGCAGGCAGCTGCGCGCTCATCATTTTGCTCTTGATACCGACGTTCAACCGTATTCTTCTCACTTGTATCAGCCCGGATATTGCCAAGGTGCGCGGCTATAACACCAGCTTTTATGACTACCTGTTTGTGATGATGATTACTTTGGTGACGATTGCTGCGGTGAAGATCGTGGGTGCCGTTTTAGTTGGCGCGTTATTACTGATTCCGGGCGCGACGGCGCGATTGTTGACTAAACGCATGGGCAGCTTTGTTTTGCTTTCTGCGTTGCTGGCAACCATCGCGTGTTTGGTCGGAACGGTATTACCGATGGAACTTAAACTGCCAGTGCCGTCAGGCGCTTCAATAATCATCGTTTCTGCAACGTTTTTCCTAGCGGCAACGCTATACCGAATTATAAGAAAGGCATAACCATGACTCCTTTGATGAATCGTATTTCAAGCTCAGTAAAAACAGCGGCTCAAGTGGGTGTACTTGGTAGTGTGTTAATGGCTGGATCTGTGGTGTCACTGAACGCTAATGCAGAAGATATCTTAACGAGCACACCTGTGACTTATGCATTGGCAACAGAGCTAACCAAAGGCACTGACATTACCACTGAATACCTACCACCAAAACGTTACGGCATTGATCGCTTACCTAACTGGTTTGGCACCAAGGGTGAAAGCAAGGTGCTTAAGTCAGGAGAGAAGGCGACCGTTGCATTAACACTGTCATCTATTTGGCAAGCGGATCCTACATTTGTATACGCAAGGCAGGGTAACATCCGTTTGGTAGAGGTGGATGCGGCTCAAGCGATTACTCCACGAGCACAAGGTGTCGCTGCGTTGACGTTATCGAGTGGTGATGTGTCTAAGTATGCCTGGTTAAATCCAACCAATCTAACGCGAATGGCCGCTATCGTGGCTGACGACTTTAAGTTATTGTGGCCAGCGCAAGCAGAGACGATTGATCGTAATTTGCAGCGTGTGATGCTTGATGTTCGTGAACTGATTAACAAGCAACAAGCGGTATTATTGGATAACGATGTAGATTCAGTATTGTTGCTTTCAGAAAGCTTGGAAGATTTTGCTTCTGGCAGCCAACTGTTTGTTGAAGAACGTATGTTCAAAGCTGAACTGGAATGGACAGAGCAAGATAAAGCGAAGCTCAAAGCGATGTTTTCAGAAGACGATGCGCTATGGTTAGTGACAGCGAAAAAGCCGACGACTTTGATTAAGTCATTGGTGCCTAATGAGCGAATTCTTGTTGTTGACTCGGTAGACCGCTGGGGAAGAGCAGGGATTAATGCAAAAGCGCCGTTCGCACGCTGGGAAGTTAAACCATTCAAAGGTTAATTGAATCGCTAAGTCGCTAGGTTAATACGGTAGGATCAAAAAAGCAGCCTAAATAGAGGCTGCTTTTTTTGTTCTTGTCTACAGGCTCTGATCTGAGCGCTGAGCAAGAGTATCTCGTGAGTCAAAAGCTTACTCTGCAGCTTTTGTCTCTTCAGTTTCGATACCAGCTTCTACAGATCCTTCTGCTTGTTCTAGAGCGGCTTTCGCTTGCTCTTCAGCTTCCATTTTTGCGCGATCAGCTTTAGAAATATAGCGAGGCTTGTTGCTACCATGCAGTTTAGAATTCGCCTGTTTCTGTCTTTTCTTTAGAATTTGATTGATTTTTTTCTTACGGTTCATTGCTGCATAGCCTTGTATTTAGTTTATGCGGTGGAGGATAATCATTTTAGATCTAGAACTCAATATTTACATGGTATTCAGCAAGGAAAATATCACTATGCAGGCCGTCGAGACCGCACGTTTACGATTAAGAATGATCACACCTCAAGATGCGGCGTTTATTCAGCGATTATATAGCTCAGAAGATTTCTTGCGTTACATCGGAGACAAGGAGATCACAGATACAGGCAAGGCTGTTGAATACATCGAAAACAACATTCTTAATATGTATAGAGAGAAGGGTGTGTGTCTACTGATGGTTGAAATCAAAGACTCCTCAACACCAATTGGTGTCTGCGGACTCATTAAAAGAGATACCTTAGAGTCTCATGATATTGGTTATGGTTTTGTCCCTGAAGTCTATGGGCAAGGTTTTGCATTGGAAGCGACACAAGCGATAATTGAACAAGCTAAGCATAATGCTGATATCGATCATTTAGTTGCCATCACTACCTCTGATAACATTCGAAGTATCGCACTACTGACTAAGTTAGGTTTTGTGTTCGAACGAGTTGAAGAGACGATTAATGAAAGCGTCAATCTCAACCTGTACGGTCTCTCATTAGGTAATTAATCATGTTCCAACATAACAACATTCTACAAGGCGAACTCGCAACGGAGTACAAAACCGTTATTGCGATGGTGCACATCTACTGTAAAGATCACCACGGTGCGGTTCGTCAGAATAACGCGTTATGTGAAGAGTGTGAGCAACTGTTGCGTTATGCAGAGACACGACTTGATAGATGCCCTTATGGCGAAGCAAAGCCGACCTGTAACAAGTGTCCGATTCATTGTTATAAGCCTGATCCTAAAGAGCAGATGCGTTTAGTGATGCGCTATGCAGGGCCAAGAATGCTACTTAAGCATCCGATTTTAGCGATCAGGCATTTGATTCATGAGAAACATAAAGTGCCAGAGAAGCCACTGCCGAATGTGTCTAATCGCCATATCCGAATGAACAAGAAGTAACTAGTGCTTTAAAGTGGTCGCAGAAGAAACGAAAAAGGTCTGATTGCTCAGACCTTTTGTGTTTCTGCTAACTGCATTATCAGAAGGCAGTCTTGTAGAAAGAATACTTTATGTATAAAGCTACACCGCTTGAGGCTCGTCGTAGGTCACTGTGAGATTGTTGATCCAGCGTCGGCTCAAGTAGCGGTGCGAGCATATTGCCAGTTTCACCACTTCTTCTACCAACATCAGGCCATAGATGTATTTGAAATCCCATCCAGCGACAAACGCGCCATAAACACACACTGGAATGCCCACCATCCACATCGCGATGAAATCCATGCGAAGGCAAAAAGCGTTATCACCACCAGCACGAATAATACCGTTAATAATCACCATGTTGAGCATACGAATCACCACTGCAAAACACATGATCATCATTGCTGGCGAAGCAAGCGGGTACAATGCATCTGTAGAAAGGTTTAACCATGATAGTACATGCTCTTTACCCATAAAGAGTAGCAAGCCAACGACAGCGCCAAAGCCAACGACGGCTTTAATGAATGTTAGACCCATGCTCATCGCGTCATCAAATTCATCACGGCCCAGCGAATGGCCAAGCAATACTGAACACGCTACGGAGATACCAAAGAAGATCGAGTAACACAGCGATTCGAACGGCGCGAGCATCGAGAACACCGCAAGTTCAGTCGTGCCCATGTGACCAAAGATCATTTGATATGCCATTGTTCCCATTGCCCACAACACGGCATTCATCGTTAGCGGCAACGCAATACGACGGTAAGAAAGCCACAGTGATGGACGGTGTGGTGAGCTTGGGGTGGTTAGCAGCCAGTGTTTACGCACACGCATGTAGCTATACATTAAGCCCACTTGAATCAATCGCGCTAAGGTTGTCGCCAATGCAGCACCTGCAACGCCCATTGCTGGAATGCCGAAAGCCCCTTTAATTAGAACGAAGTTAAGCGCAATGTTGAGTGCAATAGTAATACCACCTAACAATAGTGGAGTTACGGTGTCACCTGATGAGCGCATGCTTGCTTCTACCACTACAACAATGTGAGTTAGAAGTAGAACAGGGAACCCATACCAAAGGTAAGTCGCTCCAAGCTCAATCACGGTTTGATCGTTAGTTTGCAACATCATTAAAAACTGAGAACCAAGAGTGATGATTGCTGTAACAGGCAGCAGAACTTTTAAACCAAACACCATCGCGATAGATGACACGGTACGTGCACTTTTTCGGTCATTCTTTCCCCAGCATTGAGCAACTAATGTACCGTTTGCTGAGGCCAACCCTGCCATAATCATAATCGCAACGAAGTGCCATTTTGATGCGATTCCCACAGCGGCTGCTGCTTCCATACCAAAATCACTGACCATCAAGACGTCAGCAAGGGCAAGAATAGCAACCAGCGCACTTTGCAAAGCTACAGGTAAACCAAGTTTAACGATACGAGGTAATATGCTCTCTGGCTTGTTATTCATAGATGAGTTAGGGTTGATGTTAGTTGTCATAAGCTCTCCGATTTATGGCAGAACTATAGTGATTTGAGCGAAGTAACAACATGTTTAAAAAACAACAAAACCTGTGCGAATCCGTCATTGATACCATGGAGCCTAAATCAACGTGGCAAGATGATGTTTTTCTCGCGGAACATTGCAAAGAACGTTTTTTGACCGTTGAAGATATCCCAGAGATGAAAAGCTTTGGTGTCTATATGGGCGGTATGGCAAAACTATACGATGGTTATTGGGTTGAGCGAGAATCCGTTAATGTTCATACGTTGATTTTCACTATGGAAGGTGGCGGTATTCTAACAACCACGACATCAGTACAAGCGATTACACCGTATACGCTGGTGGTTCTTCCTGCCGGAACCCCATTTCGTTTTGAACTCGATCCGCAATATAACTATTGGAAAATGGCGTGGATGTTGACCCCCGATACTAAGCAGTGGCAACACATAGCAAGTTTAGGTCAGGGGATTGTGCCTTTTGGAGAGTGTGAGCAGATCTGGTCATTAATGAACTTGGTTTACTTTGAGATAGGGGGCCGAGCCAGTTACCGTAAGTTACTCTTGAGTGAAATAGTCCGAACGTTGACGGGTTTTGAACCTAAATCAACAAGCACCACCGCTCGTGTTCAAGCGCTCTATAATGAAATTGAAAGTAGTCTGCATCAACCATGGACAGTAGCTGGTATGGCTCAAAGGGTGTTTATCAGCGAAGAGCAGCTTAATCGAGTTACCAAGACGCTCTTCGACCTATCACCACGCAGCAAGTTGATTCAACTAAGAATGGATAAAGCGACCAGTTTGTTAAAATACCAAGATTGGTCGGTGTCGATGATTGCCAACCGCTTGGGTTACAAAGATCCTTATAACTTCTCACATCGCTTTAAAAAGCATTTTGGTTTATCTCCAAGCCAATACCGTAAAAGCCATCGACTTACCGGGTAGTACTGGTTGTCCACTAAAAATTCGTTTCTTAGAACAATTCCACAAGATCAATTTTGCAGTAAATGTACGGTATTAAGTGATCTATCAATTTAGTATTTTTGTACCATTCGATAATATTGGAAATATCTTAAAAGACGACTGCTTATGAAGCGTGAGGAATCCATACCAAAAATAGCGAATCACGTAGACGATTTTAAACTTCCGTCTAAGTGGGTTCTAAATAAAAAAGAGTTTCAATCTGATACGAGGATCGTCCGAAAGCAGGAGTGTGGCTCGATAATAGGGACGCTTTCAGAGCCTCATCGTAAGGTTCTTTTTTACTTGTATCAAAATAAAGGACATGTGATCAGTAAGCGAGTTTTGAAGCGTGTAGGTTGGGCGGGTAAAGCCGTGACATCAGCTTCAGTATTGGTTGCTATCTACGAGATAAGAAGGATCTTAGACTGTCGTTGTATAAAAACGGTTTCCAACGAAGGTTATGTACTGGAGGATTAATTACCCTTTATTGATATCCTGTTCATATATTAATAATAAAAATTTAATCTCTTTACCGTATACGCTGCTTTCATTATCTTCGATTTTAAACGTCCACTTATAAGCGACGTTATACAAAAATGACGGAATTTAACTTTGTTGCTGGCTATATCGTAAGGGAATTGTATAAAAATGGACGCCTATCCTGTAATAGATACTCACCACTCTGAACACAACGTAATACTTGAACTCAACGGAAAAATAGTTGAACTCGACACCAAACTCATACGCAATGTTGAAAACGGCTATGTTCTGGCTACCATGCCTTTAGCGTATCGTAAGATCATTCTGTTTATGAATCAAAACCGAGGGAAATTGTTCAGTGTCGGGCAATTGAAGAAGATTGGCTGGGAGAATGGGTCAGTCACTAACTCGTCAGTGATTGTTGCGATATCTGAGATCAGATCACTATTCGGGGATGGCCTAATCATTACCATTACTGGTGAAGGCTACATATTTCAGCCTTAACCTGAAGAACACCTCTATTTCTAGTATTGATGCTTTTGTCGACTTTTGCTCAGAAGTCATCAAACAAAAAGAGCTCTTCGTTAGACGGAAAGTCATAACTAAGAGCTCTAGAGGTAACTATCCTACCTGAGGAGGATAGTTGTCATTCGAACTTACTCGCCTGCAATCTGTAGAGGAGAGCGTTTTAAGCTAGCAATCAACATGTAGATCGTTGTAGCGAGTAGAGACGCGAACAGGTAAGTGAATAATCCCGCTTGTGAATCCATAAAGCTATCTGCAACCAATGGTCCTGCGACTGAACCGATGCTGTAACACAACAACATAACCTGAGTCACTGAGACCAAGTAGCTCGGGTCTAAGTTACGACAACCCAAGTTAATCGCGATTGGGTAAAGTGCAAAAGTCGCCATACCTAACACAAACAAGCTCATACCAAGAACATAAAAATCATGGTTAATCGTTAGTACACCAATGCTTGCAACCCCTAGTAAGCAGAACAGCGCCATCAATAACACTTGTCCTATGTGATGAGATAACCATGTCACCATTGGTTGAACGGCCATACCACCCATAATCACTAACGCCATCAAACCGCCAATATCTTGATGTGCGATGTTGCGTTGAGCAAGCTCAACAGGCATCAGCCCGTAAATAGATCCAAGTGTTAATCCAGATACAATACAGCCAATCAAAGCGCTGTGGCTCAGTTTGCTGATTTGCTTTAATGATAAAGACTGCGCATCGTGAATTTGTGGTGCTGTCGCTTGTCCGTACATCAACACAATGATTGCACCAAACAACAAGGTGAACATTGCGATGAAAGGTACGCCACCTGTAATACCAAGGTAACCGATGCCGAGTTGGCCAACGGCAGAGCCGCCGTATAGCGAACACATGTAAACGCCTAAGCGTTTCGCGCGCTGAGATTCGTCACCGCTCATTAACCAAGACTCTACAATCACGAAGATACCTGCAACCGCTACACCAGCGACAAAGCGGGCTAATAACCATACCGCTTGATGTGGGATGAGTGGTAACACAAGGATCGTTGCGATAAAAATAGCCAGAGCGATAACAAACGCATCTCTGTGACCAACACGTGCGATCGCACGTTCAATCAATAACGTACCGGCTAAAAGCCCTGCATAGAATGCACTCGCCAACCAACTCGATAGATTTTTGTCTAAGCCATACTCAGACAACATTAATGGTAATGAACTCATTAAATAGCCTGAAGCGATCGCGTAAAAAGACAATGCAATAACCGGAACAGTTATGCGAGTTGTTGGTTGGATGTTGTCCAATGCAGGAGCCTCTAAATAGTGGAAGAAACGATGAATTTTCCGCGACTATGGGGGAGAAACCGAATTGGGTAAAACGAATAAAAATGGTCGTTAAGATAAAAGAAATTTATCGAGATTTTGAGCTAAAATACCATAGCGGAATTTACGATTTGGCGAGATTTTATGCGGTCAAAAAGCCACTAGGATTACGTTCATTATGGTTTTGTAAGCGATACAGTCATCCGCGTAGGTCATCCGTGATGGTTGTTGATCATCACGATAATTCAAGCGAAGAAAGTTAAGCTCATTGGTGTTTCATGAACATACGTAACGTCATAGAGCAGGCCAGAGAGGAATGGTGTTGTGTTCAACTTGATGATTACAAATACCCGCGTAAAATGTTCATTCGTATGGTGTTATCAATCAGGCAATAGCGTAAACGAGAGTTACACCCATTGGAGATAGGCAAATGGATAGTTATGATTTTATTGTTGTTGGCGGGGGCTCGGCAGGATGTGTAGTGGCTGCAAGGCTGTCTGAAGATCCCAATGTCACGGTTTGCCTATTGGAAGCAGGTGGTAAAGACACAAGCCCATTAATTCATACACCCGTAGGTATAGCCGCGATGATGCCAACTAAGTTAAACAACTGGGCCTTTGAGACCGTTGAACAGCCGGGTTTGAATGGTCGTAAAGGTTATCAACCAAGAGGTAAGACACTTGGTGGGTCCAGTTCTATCAATGCGATGATGTACGCTCGTGGGCACCGTTACGACTACGACACTTGGGAAAGTTTGGGTAATGCAGGTTGGAGTTATGAATCGTGTCTGCCTTACTTTAAGAAAGCCGAAAATAACGAAGTTCACCAAGATGAGTATCACGGCCAAGGTGGCCCTCTGAACGTCACTAACCTTCGATCGCCAAGTCCGATGTTGGAACGTTACTTAACGGCGTGTGAGTCGATAGGGGTTCCCCGTAATGAAGACATCAACGGTGCTGCTCAGTTTGGGGCGATGCCGACGCAGGTAACCCAGTTGAATGGCGAACGGTGCAGTGCTGCCAAGGCTTACTTAACGCCAAACCTTTCGAGACCAAATCTTACGGTCGTGACCAAGGCAACCACGCATAAGGTCTTGTTTGAGGAGAAGAAAGCGGTAGGTGTTGAATACGGCTCGAATGGCAAGCGTTATCAGATCCAATGTAACAAAGAGGTGATTCTATCTGCTGGTGCATTTGGTTCTCCCCAGTTGTTATTACTGTCTGGTGTCGGTGCTAAAGACGATTTGGAGGCGCATGACATCGAGCAGGTTCATGAGTTGCCTGGAGTGGGCAAGAACCTCCAAGACCATATCGACTTGGTGCATTCGTACAAGTGCAGTGAAAAGCGTGAAACTTTTGGTATCTCGCTACAAATGGCCTCTGAAATGACCAAAGCTCTGCCGCTATGGCACAAAGAACGCCGTGGCAAGATGAGCAGTAATTTTGCAGAGGGGATAGGTTTTCTTTGTTCCGAAGATCATATCGCGGTGCCGGATTTAGAGTTTGTATTTGTGGTCGCTGTTGTCGATGACCATGCAAGAAAAATTCATACCAGTCATGGTTTTACGTCTCATGTCACCTTGTTGCGTCCGAAAAGCAACGGCAGCGTAACGCTCAATAGTAATGATCCTTATGATCCGCCTAAGATCGATCCTGCGTTTTTCAGTCACCCTGAAGACATGGAGATCATGATTAAAGGGTGGAAGAAGCAGTATCAAATGTTAGAGAGTTCGGCGTTTGACGACATCCGTGGTAATGCTTTCTACCCAGTAGACGCCAGTGATGACGAGGCTATCGAGCAAGATATTCGCAACCGTGCAGACACTCAGTATCACCCAGTCGGGACCTGTAAAATGGGCCCTAACAGTGATTCATTAGCCGTGGTAGATAACAATCTGAAAGTCTATGGGTTGAATAACTTAAGAGTTATTGATGCTTCTGTGATGCCGACATTGATTGGGGCAAACACAAACGCGCCAACCATTATGATTGCCGAAAAAGTCGTAGATCAAATCAAAAAGGAATACAGACTAGGTAAGCAAGAGTCTAGTAATCGAGCGAAAGGCGAAGCTGTGGTTTAATTCAAGAAGTTAAGTGATAACCATAAATAAAACAGTAGGTTAGATAGTCTTTGTTTGATAAGACTCTCTAACCTATTTTTGTGTGCTTACTTAGAATAAAGCAAAAGTTAATTCAATAGCTTAAACGATAGCTTAAATAATAGTGTTACTTGGTTAGAGCTTGATTAAGCCATTGATCAAATTGACCTTTTGGTAATGCACCGTTAATCGTATCGACACGTTTACCATCTTTAAACACCATCACGGTTGGAATGCTTCTGATTTGGTACATCGCGGCAAGCTGTTGCTGAGCTTCAGTATCAATCTTAACGAATCGAATATCTCCTGAACGCTCTTTAGCAACGTCACTGAACACTGGCGCAAAGCCAACACATGGGTTGCACCATGTTGCCCAGAAATCGACAACCACAGGCTGTGAACTGTTCAAAATAGATTGGAAATTAAGTGACGTTCCCTCGATAGGAGCGCCATCGAGCAATGCTGTTTTGCATTTACCGCAGGTTGGGCTTTCTGAAATTCTTTCTGAAGGAACTCGGTTTACGCCATTACAAGAAGGGCAACGTGTGTTGAATGTAGACATAACTTTCTCTTTTTATTGTAACTCCGTGTCTAACGCGATTTACGAATCACGCACGGAGCGCTTATACTGTTTAAAACTAGAATACGATACTTAAATAAAAACAAACAATAAATAGGTAAATGATGACAAAATTTTACGCCGAGATTACGGGCTGGGGAAAGTGTCTGCCACCAGCCGTGTTGTCCAATGATGATCTAAGCACTTTCATTGATACGTCTGACGAGTGGATTCGAACTCGAACTGGTATCGAAAACCGTCGTATCAGTCATGTAAATACCTCTGAGTTAGCGACTGTTGCTGCTCAACACGCAATGGCGTGTGCTGGTCTTACTGCCGAAGATATCGACCTCGTGATCATCGCGACGTGCAGCCCAGACTCCCTTATTCCAAATACTGCGTCTAAAGTTCAACAGAACCTAGGCATCAAGAGCGCAGCGGCTTTCGACCTTAACGCAGCGTGTACTGGCTTCATCTATGGCGTTGAAACCGCAACTCGACTGATTCAAGCGGGCAACTACCGCAATGCCATTGTTGTGGGTGCAGAACGTCTTTCATTCTTCATCGACTGGACCAAGCGTGATACTGCGGTTCTATTTGGTGACGGCGCAGGTGCTGTGGTTCTATCTCGCACTGAAGAGCAGGTTGGCTTACAAGAAGCGCAAATCGGTTGTGACGCCGAAGGCCGTGACATTTTAGCGGTACCAAAATTCGGTACTTCTATGGATCGCTTTGCTGCAGATAATGGCTACTGGGACTTTGATTTCGTAGGTAAAGAGATCTTCAAGCGTGCAGTGAAAGGCATGGGCGCTGCGGCACACACAGTATTAAGCCGTACTGGCATCTCAACCGACAATATCGATGTTGTGATTCCGCACCAAGCCAACATCCGAATCATCCAGACTTTGTGTGATATGGCGGGTATTGAGCGCGAGAAAGCGTTTGTTAACATCCAAAACTACGGCAACACATCCGCAGCGACTGTGCCAATTGCACTGTGTGAATCATTAGAGCAAGGTTTTGTTAAACCTAACTCAAACATTCTTGTGGCGGCATTTGGTGCAGGTTTAACTTGGGGTGCTGGCCATATTAAGTGGGGCGGTCGTGTTGAACCGTTAGGTCAATCGGATGCGAAGCTTCCAGAAGCGGATAAATCTGCTTTGGAGCTTCTAGAAAGAGCCATTTTACACTGTAAAACGCGGCCTAACTCAGAAAGTGAGTAGCGGAGTATGGTACGAGTTCGCCTTTTAAGTCGGATTCGCCCCATGATATAAATCGACCACGATAGTGCTCGTTTAATTAGGGACTTCTACAGTCCCTTTTGTTATTTCTTAGGAAGTGTTTTGAAGAAAGTTTTAGCAATTGGCTACGTTTGGCCAGAACCGAATTCATCGGCGGCGGGCAGCCATATGATGTCACTTTTACGCCTGTTCAAGAGACAAGGTTGGTCAGTTGAATTTGCAACGCCAGCTCAAGAAACCGAGCACATGATTGATCTATCTGAAGAGGGCATCACGAGCCAATCTATACAGTTAAATTGCGATAGCTTTGACCAGTACATCGAAGAGCTGCAACCCGATGTCGTGATGTTTGACCGTTTTATGATGGAAGAGCAGTTTGGTTGGCGTGTTGAGAAAGTATGCCCGAATGCATTTAAGTTACTGGATACGGAAGACTTGCAGTTCCTACGTAACGCGCGCCATGAAGCGGTTAAGAAAGAGACTGAACTGACCAAAGCGCATTTGTACAGTGACTTGGCTAAACGTGAAATTGCCGCAATCTTACGCTGTGATCTTTCATTGATCATTTCAAGTTACGAGATGGAGCTGCTTCAATCTGAGTTCAATATCGATCCTAAACTGCTTCATCACTTGCCGTTCATGGTTGATCTTAATACACTTCCTGAAAGCACAAAAAGCTTTGAAGAACGTAAGCATTTCATGACGATAGGTAACTTTAGACACGCACCGAACTGGGATGCTGTGCTTCAGTTACAGAAGATTTGGCCGAAGATTCGCAAGCAGTTACCTGAATCCGAACTTCATATTTACGGATCTTACCCGCCGCCGAAAGCAACGGCTTTGCACAACCCTAAAACCGGTTTTCATATAAAAGGTTGGGCTAAAGACGCTCAAGAAGTGATGGAGCAAGCTCGTGTGTGTGTTGCACCTCTACGATTTGGCGCGGGCATTAAAGGCAAGTTACTTGATGCGATGAAGCTGCAAACTCCGAACGTGACCAGTGAAATCGGCAGTGAAGGCATGTTACCGCAAGGTGAATTGCAATGGCCGGGCGCAGTGGCTGATGATATCGACGAGTTTGTTGAACAAGCTGTCGGTTTATACAAAGATGAAGAGAAGTGGCTTAAAGCACAAAGCCAATGTCATTCAATCCTTGAAGCGCACTACGAGCAGAATCAATTCGGCGACACATTGATTGAGCGATTAACGGCGTTAGAGTCCGATCTTGAATCTCATCGACTGGATAACTTCTTTGGTTCGATGCTGAAGCACCACAGCATGGCGAGCACCAAGTATATGTCGCAGTGGATAGCTGAAAAGAACAAGACTAAGTAACTGACACAATAAACCGAATCAAATAATAAGCCCTTAGGTTAACGCCTAGGGGCTTTTTTCATGCAGGACGCTTATTAATTCCAGACTTACAAACCGAAACATTCTAGCAATACATTAGCATTGACTAATTTATATTTATTAGTAAACTCTAATTTAAATTGAGGATGATGAGTTAATCGACGTTATGAGAGAGGTCAGTGATGAGTTTAATACCTTGGGATGCATTGTTCGGTGGCATGTTGTTAGGCGCGTCGGCAATTATTCTTATGTTAGGAATAGGGCGAGTAGCAGGTATTAGTGGCATTGTTGGCCACTTGTTACCGTCGAGAAAGAACAAAAGATTAGAATCAGGATCCGAATCGAACTCGGACTCCAGCATTGAGAAAACCGAAAAACATTGGCGACTTGCTTTTGTTGTCGGAATGGTCGTGAGCGGCTGGTTATTGATTCCAACAGGCTACCAACTTCCGCAATTAGAAGAGATCAACTTCGCAGTGGTTATCATAGCCGGATTATTGGTGGGCTTCGGTACCAAGATGGCGAATGGCTGTACTAGCGGCCATGGCATTGTCGGGATGGCTCGTTTGTCCAAGCGCTCAATCATCGCTACTTGTGTATTCATGGGTGTGGCAATCGTAACTGTGTTGGCTAAGAACTTGATCGGTTTGGGGGCGTAATGAAAAACTCTTCACTTACTATCGTTATCGGTTTGGTCGCAGGTATTCTTTTTGGCTCAGGTATGATCATTTCAGGCATGGTTGACCCGAACAAAGTACTTGGGTTTTTAGATATTGCTGGCGACTGGGACATTAGCTTGGCATTCGTCATGGGTGGCGCGTTATTGGTCTTCGCTCCGTTTTATCACTTGGTCATTAAAAAGCGCGCTCAAGCCGTCAATGGCGAACCTTTAGATAGCAGTAATAATCCACTAATAGATAGAAAGTTGATCTTAGGTTCAACTGCTTTTGGTTTAGGCTGGGGGATTGCAGGCTTTTGCCCGGGCCCTGCAGTAACCAGCCTTAGTGGGGGTAACCCAACGGTATGGCTGTTCGTCTTAAGCATGCTGGTGGGAATGTGGTTGGCGGGTCGTACGAACAAAACCTGTTAGTAGCAAGCTTATCGCTGATTACATTGGCTTTGACGTTATTCGTTCTGAACTGACCAAGCATAGAGGTTGACTCGCTTTTAGCAAAAAAGCCAGGCAGCCTCTTTCTATATCTACCGTTAGCTATGATCTGCCGTTATCTAAAATCTACTATTTAATAGTCGTTGAAACTGGGCAATGGTCGCTAAGTTTGTAATCAAGCACATCTTGTGTTTCAAAGACCTTCTGTTTAGCAGGAGAGGCATCTAAGGATTTGCTCACTACAATATGATCAATCACAGAACGGAACTGGTGTGTGCGATGGTTATTGCGGTTAGAGCGTACCTTACAATCTGCTCGAGTTTTTCTTGTCGCCAACTGAGCATCGGCATTTTGAGTTAAGTCTTTCCACATCCAATCTCTTGAGTAAGAAAGGTTATGGTTGAAATCGCCTAATATTGCGTAATCCTGACCTTGGCGTTCTCTTTGCTGTATCCATTTATTAAGTTGTTGCGCTTGGTCTTTGAGCCTTGAACAGTCACGGTTAGATTTATACGCGCCGCTGCAACCCGCCTTTAAATGCACAGACAACATGTGAATTGGTTTTGTATCCGTTTTCACAACCATATAACTGGCAAATCTAAGCTTGCTGTTAGCGCCCGATTCGAGAGGAAAGTCAGCGTAGTCGGTGAGTATGATTCCTTTACGAACCGCGAAGCCTGTGTATTGGTTTACTTCTTTGAACTGATGGTTGCTGTTTTCTGGTAATGCTCGGTCAGACATCAATATCTTGTATTGATCACCTGCGATGCGCTGAATGGCATTGATGTCATCGACTTCTTGGAAAGCCACCACATCCGAATTTAAGGATTGGAAATACTGTTCGAGCTTATCGAAATCCGCTTGATCACGTTGGTCAGAAAACTTATTCACAGCCTCATTGGTTGATAACCATTCGATATTCCAACTGGATATGGTTAAAGGTTCGCCAAATGCTTGGCTACTGAGCAAGCAGCCTAACATTATCCAGTTTTGAAGTCGTTTCATCCCAAATATCCCTAATTTTGGTGTGCAATATAGTTGAGCCGTTATCCTACAACACTTACCGAAAATTCAACTCTTTTTAGCAGTTTTTTTATTGTTACATTGTTTCTTTTCGACTTGAGATCTCACGTAATAATATTGGATTTATCTTGTTCGGCGTGCCTATTTTATTGATCCAAATCAATACTCAATGTTGGTGGTTCTCGTTAAATACGCCACAATATCTAGTGTTAGTTAAACGATAAATCGCTCTATAGTGTGTTTGTGGATAAGTCTGTGAATACCTCAAGAGTAAGGAGAAGTGGTGAAATCAATCGTAATCAAGCGTGATGGCTCAAGAGCTCCATTCAGTAGAGATCGCATCCAAGCTGCAGTGGAAGCAGCATCTGACAAAACCGATAAGGAAATTGCTATTTATGCTCTGAATGTGGCATTAGCAGTTGAGTTGAAGCTCGAAGACTACGATGAAGTTCATATCTCTGAAATTCAAACCATGGTCGAGAACGAGCTAATGCAGGGACCATACAAGTCTCTTGCTCGTGCCTACATTGAATATCGTCATGACCGTGACATCGCACGTGAAAAGCAAAGCGCTTTAACTCGCGAGATCGAAGGTCTGATCGAAGAAAGCAATGTTGATCTGATCAATGAGAATGCCAACAAAGATGGCAAAGTTATCCCAACTCAACGTGATTTGCTGGCGGGTATCGTGGCTAAGCATTATGCAAAAACTCACATTTTGCCGCGTGATATCGTACAAGCTCACGAGTGTGGTGACATTCACTATCACGATTTAGACTACGCACCGTTCTTCCCAATGTTTAACTGTATGCTTATCGATCTTAAAGGCATGTTAACGCATGGCTTTAAGATGGGTAACGCGGAAATCGACACACCTAAATCGATCTCTACGGCGACAGCGGTAACCGCACAGATCATCGCGCAAGTGGCAAGCCACATATACGGCGGTACAACGATTAACCGTATCGACGAGGTTCTAGAACCTTACGTAATGGCGAGTTACGAGAAGCACCTATCACTAGCGAAAGAGTGGGATATTCACAGCCCAGAAGCTTTTGCTATCTCTCGTACAGAGAAAGAGTGTTACGACGCATTCCAGTCTTTGGAGTACGAAGTAAACACGCTACACACGGCTAACGGACAAACACCATTCGTCACGTTTGGTTTCGGTCTTGGCGAAAGCTGGGGTTCAAAACTTATCCAGCAATCTATCTTGAAGAACCGCATTGCAGGTTTGGGTAAGAACCGCAAAACAGCGGTATTCCCTAAACTGGTATTTGCAATCAAAGATGGCTTGAACCACCAGAAGCAAGATCCAAACTACGACATCAAGCAATTAGCGCTTGAGTGTGCATCTAAGCGTATGTACCCAGACATTCTTAACTACGACAAAGTGGTAGAAGTGACAGGGTCATTTAAAACGCCTATGGGCTGCCGTAGCTTCTTGAATACTTACGAAGAAAACGGTGAGTTGATTCATGAAGGCCGTAACAACTTAGGTGTTGTTAGCTTGAACTTGCCACGTATTGCGATTAACGCAAAACAAGATATGGCTAAGTTCTACGAACTGCTTGATGAAAAATTGAAGCTAGCTCGTCGCGCTCTAGAAACTCGTATTTCGCGTTTAGAAAACGTGAAAGCGCGTGTTGCTCCAATCCTATACATGGAAGGTGCCTGTGGCGTTCGTTTGAAAGCAGACGATTCTATTGCCGATATCTTCAAGAATGGCCGTGCGTCTGTTTCTCTTGGTTACATTGGCATCCATGAAGCAATGACAGCACTTTACGGCACAGACGTTCACCTGTATGACGACGGCGAAATGCGTGCTAAAGCGCTTGAGCTGGTGGAGTACATGAAGCGTGAAGTGGAATCTTGGACAAAAGAGACAGGTTACGCGTTCAGCTTATACGGTACACCAAGTGAAAACCTATGCAGCCGTTTCTGCAGCATAGATACCAAAGAGTTTGGTGTAATTGATGGTGTAACAGACCGTGGTTACTACACCAACAGCTTCCACTTAGACGTACAGAAGAAAGTGAACCCATACGACAAGATCGATTTCGAGATGCCTTATCCAGAAATCTCTAGCGGTGGTTTCATCTGTTACGGCGAATTCCCGAACATGCAGAAGAACATCGAAGCGCTAGAAAACGTATGGGATTACAGCTACACACGTGTTCCTTACTACGGCACCAACACGCCTATTGATGAGTGTTACGAATGTGGCTACAACGGAGAGTTTGATTGTACAAGTAAGGGCTTTACGTGTCCTAAGTGTGGCAACCATGACTCAACAAAAGTATCGGTAACACGCCGTGTTTGTGGTTACCTTGGTAGCCCAGATGCACGACCATTTAACTTCGGTAAGCAAGAAGAAGTTAAACGTCGCGTGAAGCACCTTTAGTAAGCTCTAAAATCATTAGCTAGCTTACTAAGAAGAGCTACGTTTCAAGAAACAAGATTGGTATCGGCGCTATGTCGATACCAATTCTTTTATTTCAGCTCTTACAGCATTTCGCTTCAAACTATTAAGCAATAACGAGTTTTCAAAACTGCCTTATGAACTACCATCAATATCACCCAATCGACGTTGTAAACGGCCCGGGAACACGCTGCACTTTGTTTGTGTCGGGTTGTGTGCACCAGTGTCGCGGGTGTTACAACCAATCGACGCAAAGTTTGGACTCAGGGCACTTGTTCACTCGAGAACTGCAAGACCACATTATCGCTGATCTGAACGATCCGCGAATCAAGCGTCGTGGCTTGTCGCTTTCTGGTGGTGATCCTCTGCATCCTGCAAACGTATCTGAAGTGCTTCAGCTTGTTCAGCGTGTAAAAGCAGAGTGCGAAGGTAAAGACATTTGGATGTGGACGGGTTACGAGCTCGACGAACTCGATGAAAAGCAGAAGCAAGTGCTTGAATACGTGGATACTTTGATTGATGGTCGTTTCGAGCAAGACAAAGCGGATCCGATGTTGGATTGGCGTGGTAGCTCAAACCAAATCATTCATCGATTTACTGACATATAACAGTTGTCGTGGCTTAGCACACTCGTAAAACGAAAAAGGGCGTCATGGTTAGCGCAATGCAACCAATCGGCCCTTGGGTGTGAGTTCTTTTCGTTTATTCGCTTAAACTACCATTCAAGCAACGACCTGATCTGGCTCTTCTATTAAGTTGTTGATCCATTTCTTAGAGTGAATCCGCTGGCTAGTTAAAGCTATTTTCGCTAACTCTTCCAGCAGCACAATCATCAAAACCCATTCTAGCGGCCAACCCAGTACCAAAGCGGTGAAATAGGCGAGGGGAATACCGATTGCCCATTGGCCAAACAGGTCGATGAAGATGCTGTAGTTGATGTCTCCACCACTTTTCAGCACTCCGCCTATACCAACCATATTGAAGACTCTTAGTACCATACCGAGTGTCATTACTAAGGTAACGTTAACGGCCGTATCTTTGAGCGCTAAGTGAGTAAGACCGATCATGTATACGATCGCGGGTTTGGCGATAAAGCACATTAACGCCAGTAAAGCAGCAAGCCCACAACTCACTAACACATAACCCCAAGCTGTATTCTCGACACGTTGATAGTTCTTCGCACCGATCTCGTTACCTAGAATGATGGAAGCCGCAACCGCAAAACCCAAAAAAGCAGAGATCAAAATGCTTTCGACAGGCGATAGCAAGGAAATGATCGCAAGTTCTCCAACCCCCATTTGGCCAACAATAACGTTGTAAATAAGAATCCCGCCCGCCCACGCAGTGTCGTGAACCAACATAGGTATAGCCACCGTAAAGTACTTCTTTCTATGCTTCGGTAATAACGCATCTCGCCAATTGCTTAACGTCGGGAATAGGTGCGGGTAATGTTTTCTTGCCATAACAAGCAATGCAATGGTTTGAAAGAATCGAGATACTGTGGTGCCAATAGCCGCACCAACCACACCCAGTTCTGGAAACCCAAACAAGCCGAAGATCAATAGGGCATTGAGAATTGCATTGACGATGATTGCCCAGATACTGATTTTGGTGGGGAGCTTGGCTTCGCCCACAGAGCGAAGTGCACTCTCTAGCGGCACAACTACAGCGGTACCAATAAGGCTGGCTCCTGTTATCCAAAGGTAATCCGTTGCCAAGCGGACGTAATCAGGGTCTGAGGCCACCACAGACACGACTGATTCAGGAGCCAATGTATAGATGAACACAAAGGGAATGATGGCAAAGATCGAAAGTGCCCATGATTGCGCTAGTGTACGTCGAATTCCGTTGAAATCACCGGCACCAAAATATTGCGAAGCTAGCACGCTCACAGCTCCACTAATCCCCGATACCATGATCAAGTTGAAGAAGAAGATACGGTTGCCAACACCAACAGCGGCGGTTGCAGAATCACCAAGCTGATTGACCATAAAAATATCGACCACGCCAAGCAGTGAAAACAACATGGTTTGCAACGAGACTGGTAAACCGATGTGTAATAGTTTTTGCCAAAATTCTTTGTCTAAATGACGATATGTCGAGAGCATCGCATTTCCCCGGTAGTGATTATGCGAGAAGTTTATCGGCATTTGTTTTCGCTGTATTCTTCCTGTTCATCACAAACTTTTGCCAAACTATCCACTTTGATAAGTTGGCCAATTGAATGAGTTAGCAGTGATATGAGTGATAAACAAGAAAGGTATGAGATCTCTGAAAAGACGCATCAAGAGTTTGTCGATCAAAGCCACGTATTGGCATTTGAAGAGCTCGGTATCGTTCAGTGTGGTACGGCGTCGTACCGCGATTTTTTTTCGGTGTACCGGAAAAACCAACAAAAACACATGTTGCTGTATACCGTGAGAGGTAAGGGATGGCTCGAAAGCGAAGGGTGTCGCTACATTCTAGAACCAGGCTCTTGCATTACTGTTCCTGCAGGCGTTGAGAACGGTTTTGGTATTGAAGAAGAAACATGGCAGATCGCATGGATCTTTCTCTCGCCTAATAAACAATGGGAAAATGTCGTCAGTGATGAAGTGAGTTATACGCTGTCTCCGGCGGCAGAAGTCGTCTCGTCGTGCATTCATACTCTGTTGAGAAGTATTGCCTTACCCATAGATTTAGGTGGAGCGATTGCCACTCACAGCGTTGCCCAAATAGAGTTCATGATTAATGCGCCGGTTCCGCAGCAGCAATCACGAAATTTGATTCGCTTAAGGCGCGTATTCGACAACGTACAAAAACAGTTGCACAAAGAGTGGAATGTTCATGAACTCGCGAGCTTATTCCCGTGCTCAGAGCCACACTTCCATCGTTTGTGTCAGCGCTATTACTCACACAGCCCAATGACTCATATTATGCGTATGAGAATGGAATACGCTGCGCGGCTACTTAGATCGAGTGATTGGTCGATTCAACACATTGGTGAGATAGTAGGATATCCAAATGCCGCTAACTTTAGCACTCGGTTTAAAGCGTGGTCAGAAATGACACCAAGACAATTCAAACAAAGTGCACAATAGCGATCTTAATAGGGAGCATAGAAACATAACACATAGAAGCATGAGATACCTGGACATACAGCGCTTTGAATTGTGCAATAGGTTATTAGGTGTTTGAAATTTGCACTGTTTATCCGTTTGAAATGACCAATCTCTAATTACTTCTGATTACTTATGGTAACTAAGCGCTTCTATTAAAAAATGTTTCTGATTTGTCTACGATAATGTTAACGTGAAACTCATACTTGAATTTCAAAGGGTTGTGACTTTCATGTTTTCACATCTACCAAAACCAACTTTAGATCCAATTCTATCTCTCTCTGTCGCTTACCGCGGCGATACTCGTACTGATAAAGTCGACTTAGGCATTGGCGTTTACAAAAACGACCAAGGTGAAACACCGATCATGAAAGCCGTCTCTAAGGCTCAAGATATCGTTGTTGAAACACAGAAAACCAAAGCTTATGTTGGCCTAGCAGGCTGTGAAGAGTTTAATCAGAGCATGGTTGATCTGTTGCTTAAAGGGACTTCTGCAATAGGTCGCGTTGCTGCGATTCAAACACCAGGTGCAAGTGGTGCACTTCGCATGTTGGGTGACTTGATGAAAGTCTCTCAACCAGACACAACGGTTTGGATTTCAAACCCAAGCTACGTTAACCATAAACCGGTGATGGAAGCGGCGGGCTTAAAAGTTAGATACTACAATTACTTCAGTCCTGAAACGAAGCAAGTTGATACGGCTAAAATGTTGGCCGACCTTTCAAAAGCGGGTCCATCAGACGTGGTACTTCTTCACGGTTGCTGTCATAACCCAACGGGTGCTGACATTGATTTTGAAGCGTGGCAGGAAATTACTAAGTTATCGCAAAAGAATGGTTTCTTACCGTTTGTTGATATTGCCTACCAAGGCTTTGGTGATGGCCTAGAAGAAGACGCAAAAGGTCTTCAACATATGGCGAACAACGTAGAAGAGATGTTGATTACGACGTCATGTTCGAAAAACTTCGGTTTGTACCGCGAAAGAACGGGTGCCGCGATTGTTATCGGTAAGAACAGCGAACACGTAGGCAATGCTAAAGGTAAGCTACTGACACTGGCTCGTTCAACTTACACAATGCCGCCAGATCATGGTGCCGCGTTGGTTAAAACAATTCTTCAGAATCAAGAACTAACGGCGATTTGGAAACAAGAGTTGAGTGAAATGCAGCAACGTTTGTTAAATCTGCGCCAAAGTTTATGTAATGAATTGCGAAATACTTACAACACGTCACAATTTGACTTCATCGAAAGCCATAAAGGCATGTTTAGTGTACTAGGCTTTAAAGAAACTCAAATGAATCAACTACGTGAAGAATATGGAGTCTATGGTGTTGGTGACGGACGCATCAATATCGCAGGCCTTTCTGAATCCCATATTCCTTATGTGGCTAAAGCGATAGCCAACGTTTCAAAATAGAAGGTGACTGAATGTATAATTGGAAAGCGATTGTAGTCTTAATGCTAAGTGGTGGCCTGTTTGCTTGTTCGACGACGACTCAAGTTCCTGTCGAGCCAGAGCAAAAGCCTCAAGTAGAACAACCTGTTGTGGATGACTCTTCTAAGACTGACACAACGGAAGGCGAGAAAGTAACGGAACCTACAGAGAAGCCTCAAGAAGTAAAACCAACGGAACCAGAAGCGAAACCAAAGCCTGAACAAAAACCGACTGCAAAACCAACCAAGACAAGCGATGGCAAACTGATTCTTGGCGAAGAGGAGTGGGTGTTTGTTCCTGGTCTTAAAGAAGCGTTTAAAGCACGAGTTGATACAGGTGCAACAACATCATCAATCAGTGCCGTTGATATTGTTGATTTCGAACGTGACGGTAAAGATTGGGTTAAGTTCAAAATTGAACATGACGGCATCACAACTGAAGAGATCAGCTTGCCGGTAGAGCGTTGGGTTAAGATCAAGCAGTCGAGCGCGGAAGGTACACAACGACGTGCTGTTGTTGTCGCTTCAATTCAAATCGGCGATCTAAAAGATAAGACTGAGTTTACGCTAGCAGATCGAACGCATCTTTCTTTCCCAATTCTGTTGGGGAGAAGCTTCTTTAGAGATGTTGCCGTTGTCGATGTTGGTCAAAAATACGTTCAGAAAAAAGTAACTAAATAGCGTCAATCGGTATTCATTCGAATTAGAGTCTGATGCTTTTACTGATGAGAAATGAAATCCCTACTAATGGAATTAGTGGGGATTTTTTCTTTTTATGATGTAATAAACGACGAAATACACTTTATTGTGCGTTGTTCTTCATTCGTTCACTGTTTAACCTCGACAATGTGATCCTGATCTCTATATAATCCGCGCTTCGTTTTATGTTTAATCCATACTTTCGTACTTCTTATTTTGGCTAATTGAAATAGCCAAATAATTATCTGTCAGTACACGCTTAGGAATTAGTTCTTTGATATCTACCGCGAACATCACAATGCAATTTGGCGCAGAGCCGCTGTTTGAAAACATCTCTGCTAAATTTGGTAACGGAAACCGTTATGGTCTAATCGGCGCCAATGGTTGCGGAAAATCAACGTTCATGAAAATCCTAAGTGGCGCATTGACGCCAAGCTCGGGCAACGTTTCGATCACTCCTGGAGAAAAACTGGGTGTGCTAAGCCAAGATCAGTTCGCTTTTGAACAGTACAGCGTTATCGATGTAGTAATCATGGGTGACAAAAAACTGTGGGAAGTAAAACAAGAACGTGACCGTATTTACTCTTTGCCAGAAATGAGCGAAGACGATGGTATGAAAGTCGCGGAGCTTGAAAGTGAATTCGCGGAAATGGATGGCTACACAGCAGAAAGCCGTGCTGGTGATATCCTAATTCAAGCGGGTATCGAAGAAGAGTTCCATTTCGGCCTAATGCAACAAGTTGCTCCGGGTTGGAAACTGCGTGTGCTATTGGCACAGGCATTGTTTGCAAACCCAGATATCCTGCTTCTTGATGAACCCACCAACAACTTGGACATTCACACGATTAACTGGCTTGCTGAAGAGCTAAACCAGCGTAAATGTACAATGATCATCATTTCGCACGATAGACACTTCCTTAACTCTGTATGTACACACATGGCAGATATCGACTACGGCGAGCTACGTGTTTACCCGGGTAACTACGAGTACTTCTTAGAAGCGTCTGGTTTGATTCGTGACCAACTTCTAGCGAGCAATGCTAAGAAAGCGGCAGAGATCAGCGAGCTGCAAGACTTCGTAAACCGTTTTGGTGCGAACGCATCTAAAGCGAAACAAGCAAGTTCTCGCGCTAAGAAAATGGACAAAATCACACTTGATGAAGTGAAATCATCGAGCCGTATGAGCCCATCAATTGATTTTGGTGAAGGCAAGAAACTACACCGTCAAGCACTTGAACTTAAAGAGCTTGGTCACGGCTTCGATGGCGAAACACTGTTTGCTGGTGGTAACTTGCTACTTGAAGCGGGTACTCGTCTTGCCGTTATCGGTGAGAACGGTGTGGGTAAAACAACACTATTGAAATGCCTAGTTCAAGAGCTAGAACAAAACGAAGGTATCGTTAAATGGTCTGAAAACGCATCAGTAGGCTACTGCCCACAAGATAGCACGTCTGACTTTGACAACGACCTGAGTATCTTCGATTGGATCTCACAATGGCGCACAGTGAAGCACGATGACCTTATGGTACGTGGTATTCTAGGTCGTCTATTGTTTACTGCTGATGATGCGAACAAGAAAGCGCGTAACTGCTCTGGTGGAGAGAAGAACCGTCTGTTATTCGGCAAGCTAATGATGCAAGACATCAACGTGCTTGTGATGGACGAACCAACGAACCACATGGACATGGAAGCAATCCAAGCCCTGAACGACGCATTGAAGGTTTACACGGGGACGCTTATCTTTGTAAGCCATGACCGAGAGTTCGTTTCTTCGCTAGCAACACACATCATTGATGTAAAAGACCAACAATTAGTGAGCTTCCAAGGTACTTATGAAGAGTACTTGGATCATCAGAAAAAGATGCTGATGGTTAGCTTATAACAGTCTTAGTTGGACTATAACCGTATTGGTTGACCTATAGTTGCATTAGAAATTAGTAAATAGCTAAACGGCTAACAGCTAACCGTTTATTTGCTAACTATAATAAGAAAGCAATGAGAATAAGAAAGCCCCCGAACACAATAGTGGTCGGGGGCTTTTTGTCGTTCTGATGTTGGTTCTAATTTTAAACGCGGTTAAACAACATTGTTTAACCGCGCTCAAGAGCTAGAACGAATTATCCGTACGTCTAGTATTTAAACAATTGAACTTGAGTATTCAACTGTTGAGCAATACCGCGCAACTCTTCAGACAAGTGACGAGAGTTATCAGCCTCAGTAGACATGTTTTCTGATACATCATTAACCAACTGAATATTCTTACTGACTTCACCGGTAACCGATCTTTGCTCAGAAGCAGCATTCGAGATATGTGAAGCCATCTCCGAGATCTGTTGAATCGATGTCGCGATCTCTTCCAGTGCAATAGTCGCATTGTTTGCATCATCGACACTTGATTGCGCCAAGTCTTGGCTACGTTGCATTGATTCAACAGCACTGACGCTGTTTTTCTGAAGAGTCTCGATCATTTCGCGAATCTCGTCTGTAGAGCTGTGAGTACGTTGAGAAAGCACACGAACTTCATCTGCCACAACCGCAAAACCGCGACCTTGCTCACCCGCACGTGCTGCTTCAATCGCTGCGTTTAAGGCAAGTAGGTTAGTTTGTTCTGCAATATCAGAAATGGTTGATAGAATAGTGTTGATGTCTAACGCATTTTTCTCAACTTCTTGAATGATACCTGAAGCGTTCTCAACTTGTTGAGCAAGACTAGTGATCGAATCTTGGTTGCGAATGATGACTTGCTTACCTTGTTCACAATTCTCTGTTGAACTGATCGCTGAATCAGCCGTCATTTGCGCGTTGTTTGCTACTTCTTCTGCTGTTGCCGACATTTCATGTACGGCTGTGGCAATCTGAGAAATTTCGTGAAGTTGGACTGATAGACCTTCACTTGTTTGACGAGCGACATTGGTACTAATTTCAGATTGCTGATTAAGCTGGTTTGAAGAGCCCGCAATATCACGCACTATCTCTTGAAGTTTTGCTATGAATGCGTTGACGTGATGCGCTAGAGTGCCAATCTCGTCTTTACTATGAACAGTCATACGCTGTGTTAAGTCGCCGTCACCTTTGGACAATGCTTCCATTGCCGAGCTTAGTGTCGTTAATGGCGATAGTGCTTTCTTGATGATAAACATCGCAACAAATGCGATTACAGCAAGTTGTATTAGACCAAATATTACCGACTGACGAACTAATGAATAGTAAGAAGCAAAAGAGTGATTTTTATCTATAACAACAGTGAAGTACCAGTCTGTATGAGGAACTTTCTGAGCAGAAAGAAGGGAGTCGGTACCTTTAATGGTTAACTCTTCAAATTCTGGATTTTGCGCAAGTGATTTGATTTTCTGAGCAGAAAGGTTGTTTGAAATATTAGAAACAGGCTTTAGCGTTAGGCCACGGTCTCTATGGGCAACAATGTTACCTTTACCATCGACAAGAAAAGCGTAAACACCAGGTTGCTCGATACTTACAATATCATTAATGAGGGTGTTTAAGTTCAGGTCTGCACCAATAACACCAGAGAAACCGTTGGTATTGAATGGGCTTGCAATTGTTACCACTAGGTCATTCGTAGCTACATCAACATAGGGTTCAGTGACGACTGTTTGACCTGCCGCCATAGGCGCTTTGTACCAATCTCGAGTACGTGGGTCGTAGTCTTGCGGTACTGGCAAATCACCACCTAGAAGAAAGCGACCGTCAGAAAGCCCTGCGTAGGCAATTTGAAACTTACCGGCACTTGTACTTTGAGTTAAATAGCTGGTTGGGTCATCGGTAAAAGTAAATGAATTTTTCGCTGCATTTACAACGTTAATTCGGCCTTCAATCCATTTTTCTATACCCGATACCGTTGTATCAGTTAGTGTATTTGAATATTGCTGAATGGAACGATAGGTTTCGTTAAGAAGTTGCTTACCTGTTACATAAGTCTGAATCATAGTCATTGCGAAAATAATGACAACAAACATCAATGTTAATTTGTTCTTGATTGAAATATTGCTAACACCCATTTACGGTACTTCACTCTATTAGAAATTTGGAAGAGAGTAGCAGTACGCCGTATTACCGTAAAGATATTTTATTACTGATTTTTATCAATAAATGAATAGTATAAAAATGAGTTATAAACGGAAGTGACGAGAAAGGGTGATTTTCGAGGATTTTAAGCTAAATGTTTAGTTTTTAGTTGCAAAATCAGACATTAAGGCCAATAGGTCACGAGACTATTAGCCTTTAAGTTACCGTTTAAACAATCGAATTTAACATTTGCTCACTGATGGATCATAAGTGTTGAATAGACTTAAAAGCCAAATCGAGCTGACATTAAGAATTGGTGGCCGTAAGTACCGTTATTTCGAAGGTCAATACCTACTGAAAGCTGTTCTGTTGAGTGGAAGCGAGCCCCTACACCGACAATTGAACTCGTGTCGTCGCTGTCGACGAGTTGACCAAGGCGGGCGTTAACTTCAATGTTTGCCAGCAACCAAGCTCTTAAACCAATATTGATTTCAGTTTTAATGTGGTTACCATCATTACGTTCGATGTTGTGCAGTAACATCTGTCCAGTAATATCAGCCAACTGATTAATTGGGCCGTTGAACCCCATACCTACAGCCGCATCCCAATCCCCTTCAAATTCAGAATCGATTCGAGCAACAAAGTGTGAGTTTTGAGTGAACATTGTTGTGACTTCGCCACCAAATGTACTAGGGCTAATACCTGTGCGCAGCTCAAATGTATTGTAGTTAAAGTTGTTTGCATACGCAGAGAATGAACACAGTGTAACCAACCCCAAAAGGACCGTCTTGTTTGCGCTACCTAGCATGGTGACTCCATATTAATTATATTTTTCGGCATTATAATGCAAAAAAGCCTGCAATATGCAGGCCATTTGTTATAAATCATGTCTTTGAAGTCGACGGTACGGAGTTTGTATCTTACAAAACTTGAATATGATCTACTTCGATCTCTGGCGTTTTACCACCTTCGTATTCGCCAAATATACGAACTTTTGTATCTGCGGTGAGCGGTTGCGCTAGAAGGATATCGTCATCCAGTTCGATTTGAATTTCACTCTGACCATCAGAGAATACGAACGTATCGTTCTTTAGTTGACGAACAATCTTGCCATCTACGATTGCTTCTTGCTCTGCGAACATGCTGGTGTCTGCTAGTAGAGTCGCAACTGAAACGGTTTCAATCGGTCCCGTGTACGCAATAGCGCTCTGATGCTTGTGGTTACTGTCGCTATTGTTGTGATTACTGTTACTGTCGCTGTGATGGTCACTAGCCATTGCGAAAGTAGGAGCGAGGATAATAGTAGATGCGATAGCTAATACAGTTTTTTTCATGGTGAATCCCTTAATGTTGTTTTTATTAGAAACGTTTTTCTTAATTTGAAACGTTTCTTTTCGTGAGTGCGCTTATTTTGTTTGTAAGCTTCGTTTCGATGGAGCTATTAAACAACACTGGGGTTGAATCCAGAGTGAGTAACACATTCATTTTCCATTCATTTTATTGAGCATCTACACGACAATGACGTTAAGATGGAGGCAGAGAAATATTGCCCACAGCTATAAATTGAAAATTAAGAAATAAAGGATTTAAGTACAGATGCGATCACCGTTAAACGCCCTTATGGTTCAAGGGACAACGTCAGATGCCGGAAAAAGTGTTTTGGTGGCAGGTTTATGCCGTGTTTTGGCAAGGAAAGGCATCAAAGTGGCACCTTTTAAGCCTCAAAATATGGCGCTAAATAGCGCAGTGACAAAAGATGGTGGCGAAATTGGTCGTGCTCAAGCGGTTCAGGCACAAGCTTGTAATATTGAGCCTACCGTCCATATGAATCCTGTATTGCTAAAACCCAATTCAGATACGGGTGCGCAAGTGATTCTACAAGGAAGAGCACTGACGAATATGGAAGCGACCGGATATCACGACTACAAGAAAGTTGCGATGAATTCGGTTATCGATTCGTTTGATCGACTTTCTGAAGAATACCAAAGCGTGATGATTGAAGGTGCGGGCAGTCCCGCAGAGATAAATCTTCGAGAAAACGATATCGCGAACATGGGCTTTGCTGAAAAGGCAGACATCCCAGTGATCATCGTTGCTGATATTGATCGTGGCGGCGTTTTTGCACACCTCTACGGCACATTAGCTCTATTATCTGAATCTGAACAAGCGCGCGTAAAAGGCTTTGTGATAAACCGTTTTAGAGGCGATATTGCGTTACTTCAATCTGGTTTAGATTGGCTAGAAGAGAAAACAGGTAAGCCTGTGATAGGGGTTTTGCCTTATCTGCATGGTTTTAACTTAGAAGCGGAAGATGCCATTACCTCAGCCCAAGAGTCTGATGGAGAAGCTAAACTTAAGGTTGTAGTGCCAGTACTAACTCGAATCAGTAACCATACAGACTTTGACGCTCTGCGACTTAACCCGTCGATTGATTTACGTTACGTAGGCAAAGGCGAGCGCCTGAACAACGCTGATTTGATTGTATTGCCGGGAACAAAATCGGTAAGAGCCGATTTGGAATACCTAAAACAGCAAGGTTGGGATAAAGATATTCAGCGTCATCTTCGCTTGGGCGGGAAAGTGATGGGTATTTGTGGCGGTTATCAGATGCTAGGGAATATCATCCACGACCCAGATGGCGTTGAAGGGAAATCTGGAAGCAGTGAAGGGTTGGGGTATCTTGATACTGAAACGACACTAACACAGCAGAAAACTTTAACCAATGTGTGTGGAACCATGACACTTGATGGCAAAACTGCACAAGTAAAAGGGTATGAAATCCACGTAGGTAGGACTGATGTCAATGAAACGGTATTACCGGTTCAGTTAGAATCTGGCAGTGTTGATGGTGCTGTGAATCAAGATAACTCAATTTTTGGTACTTACCTGCATGGCGTATTCGATAACAGTGATGCATTGTCGCTTATTTGCGAATGGGCAGGTGCTAATGATGTGACAGCGATTGACCATGAACAGCTTAAAGAGTTGGGTATCAATCGAATCGCTGATGCCATCGAAGATCACTTGAACCTTGACCTGCTTTGGCCTGAATTAACAGCTTAGGCCGCAACTTAGAAGTTAGCTCAAGAATTTAAACGAACAATAGATTAAATGAGAATAATGAAAAAACGAGTCATCCTTTTAACTATCGTCTTAGTTTCAGCACTGAGTTCTACTCATCTTTTGGCTGCTGAAAAACTACGAGTTTATGCTGCATCGTCGATGACGAACGCGGTTAACTTGTTGGTTGAAGAGTTTGAGAAAGATCATTCTGTCGATGTTATTCCAGTGTATGCGAGCACGTCGTCTTTGGTGCGCCAAATTGAACGAGGTGCGCCAGCAGACATTTTTATCTCGGCAAACGAAAAATGGATGACGCATTTAGTCGATCGCCAATTGGTTAATAGTGACAATGTCACAAACTTGTGCGAAAACGAACTCGTGTTAATTTCCCCGAAAGAGACGCCAATATCTTTGGACCTCTCAAGCGGTGACCAATGGGCTAAACTTCTAATGAATGAAAGACTTGCAGTTGGCAACACGATGTCGGTTCCTGCGGGTATCTATGCGAAAGAAGCGCTAGAAACGTTAGGTGTATGGGACGATGTGAAGACTCGATTGGCACCAAGTAACAATGTACGTATGGCATTGGCTTTGGTAGAGCGTAGTGAAGCTAAGCTTGGCATTGTTTACAAAACAGATGCATTGCTATCTAAAGAAGTGAACCTAGTGTCGACGTTCCCATCAGATTTACATACGTCAATACGTTACCCTGTAGCTAAATTGAGCGATAAAGTCGTCGCAGAACAGTTCTATACTTTCCTAAAGAGCGAAAAAGCGAAGGACACCTTGAACAGTTTTGGATTTGAAGTGCGTTAAATGATGTATCTATCGGAATACGAATACCAAGCCTTAATGCTGAGCTTGAAAGTCGCTGGTTTTGCCATCTTGTGGCTTATTCCAATCGGCATCGGCTTGGCATGGCTGCTTGCTAAGAAACAATTTGTGGGCAAAAGCATTGTAGAAAGTATTGTCCATTTGCCTTTGGTGCTTCCACCTGTGGTCATCGGTTATTTGCTGCTAGTGATGATGGGCAGACAAGGCGTTATTGGCTCTTGGCTTAATGACGTGTTTGGTATTGTATTCAGCTTTAGTTGGAAGGGCGCTGCTCTAGCGTGTGTGGTCGTAGCGTTGCCTCTGATGGTACGTTCTATACGACTGAGCTTAGAAACCGTAGACAGTAAACTTGAAGAGGCCGCAGCTACATTGGGCGCTTCACCTCTTCGTGTGTTCTTCACTATTACATTACCGCTGATGATCCCAGGGATCATTACTGGCACCATGCTTTCATTCGCAAGAAGTCTGGGTGAATTTGGTGCGACCATCAGCTTCGTTTCAAATATTCCCGGTGAAACTCAAACCATCCCTTTAGCCATGTATACCTTTATTGAAACCCCAGGAGCAGAAATGGAAGCCGCACGTTTGTGTGTCATTTCTATTGTGATCGCACTGAGTTCACTGATGCTTTCTGAATGGCTCAACAAAAAGTCAGCAAAACGTTTGGGGGGCAACGCATGAGTCGCATGAGCGCTTTAGTCCTCCAATATCAGCAACAGCTTGGTGAAACGTTTTTTGATATTGACTTAGAATTGCCAAGTACTGGTATTACGGCAATTTTCGGTCGTTCTGGTGCAGGTAAAACTTCACTTATCAATGCCATTAGTGGTCTCAAACAACCAGATAGTGGCTTGATCAGCGTATCTGGAACCATTCTGTTCGATAGTGAAAATGGCATCAACTTACCAACGCACAAACGCAACGTCGGCTATGTATTCCAAGAATCACGATTGTTCCCACACATGAAGGTAGCTGCGAATTTAAAGTACGGCATGAAATGCGTCGATAACGCGCACTTTGAACAAATAGTCTCGCTGCTATCGTTGGACTCGCTGCTTGATCGCTATCCAGCCCGTCTGTCTGGCGGTGAGAAGCAACGTGTTGCGATTGGCCGCGCACTGTTGTCTAAGCCCAGCATTCTATTGATGGATGAGCCATTGGCGTCTCTGGACTTACCTCGTAAGCGTGAAGTAATGCCGTTTCTTGAAAACTTATCTGAAACCGTTCAAATACCGATTATCTATGTCACTCATAGCCTCAATGAAATATTACGCTTGGCAAATCACCTTGTGATCATTGAGCAAGGCACAGTTATTTCATCGGGGATGACGGAAGAGGTATGGGCATCGAGAGCCATGCAACCGTGGCAATCTTTTTCAGAGCAAAGTTCGTTGTTTGAAGCGACATTAGCGGAACATAATGATGATTATGCGTTGTCACGTCTAACGTTAGGTAAATCAACGTCACTTTGGGTTCAAAAGGTGTCGAGCGAGCTTGGCACTACGGTAAGGCTGCAAGTGAGGGCAAATGATGTCTCTATCACGCTACAGCAGCCGCAAGGCACTTCGATACGTAATATCCTTCCTGTCACTATTAAAAGGGTAGAGACGCACCAGCAAGGCTCGAATAAGCAGAGTGTCGCTGTCGAGTTAGAACTTGAGGCCGGATGCTACCTATGGGCAACCATTACATTGTGGGCGCTGGATGAGCTGAATTTAGAAATTGGGCAACGTGTCTACGCACAAATTAAAGGCGTGAGTGTCGCGCAAAGAGATATTGCGATAACGCACTAAACTTATGCACTAAGTTCATGCAGCAAGCTCATGCGATAAGATATTCAGATCTAGTGGTAATACATTAAGGCCCCACGACGTACTTGGTTTCTGGTTTCATTTTAGAACGGGTAAAACTCGAACTTGATTCTGTGACTCGATCTTGATTCCATAAATGACAACATGCGTCATTTTTATACGGTATAACTGCCAGTTCTGCGTCATACTATATGAGTGTGTATGTATACTTTCGTGCGATGAGAAAAGTTAGAATTCTAAGAGCCACAATGAGAATCCCTGCACTAACAAGAACCCAGACGTTACATTCGAATAATAGAAGAAGCGAGCAGAAAAAGAACGTATAGAAAAAGCTGCTGGTACAAAAAAGCCGCATGTTTTAAATAACATACGGCTTAATCATTAAGTTTTCCTTAAGCATTCAACCTAAATTTAGGTGCTCTGAATAGCTTAGCGGATGAAAACTTCTTTGAAATCACGCTTCAAGATAGCATCACGGCGCGCTTTCTTGATTTGCTTAGCCATGTCTTTTACACAGTTATGTAAAATTTGGTCAAGCAGTTGAGCTCGGTACTCTTCTTTTTCTTCATCAGTCATGCCTTCTGGAAGTTTAAGAGTAGGGAACTCCTCCATCATGTTTACGCCAGCGAAAGCTTGGCTAACAGAGATTAGAGCGTGGAATTGCTCAAAGTTGTCCAAAACATTTTGTGCGCTTGCTGGAAGGCTGCTCCAAGTTTCACGCACTGCTTCTTCAGACACTTCGTGAATAGAAGTAACCATGTTGTGCATCTCTTTAGGCACTTCATCAAATTCGATAACTTGGCGAAGCTCTGGTGAGATAGTGGTTAAATCGATTTCTTGTACTTCGTTGTTTGTAGCGTCTGACATAGTATTTCTCTTTAAAAAGAAACAATGCTAAAAAGATCTGTAAAAAAGTCAATATAATATAGAGATTAGGGCATGATTTAAGCCCAAATTTGAGCTACTTTGAATATTCAACACTAGATAAAGGTGATGTGATGATAGAAAAGGGATCTTCGATGCGCATATTGCTGGTTGATGACGTTCAACTGGATAGGATGCAACTCGCTATTCGACTCAAGCAACTGGGTCACGTTGTAGAAGCTGTTGGTAGCGGAAAAGAAGCCCTGAATGTTTATTCTGATTTTGATCCTGAACTCGTGTTACTGGATATCAGTATGCCAGACATGGATGGTTTTGAGGTCGCTAACGAAGTTCGTCGGCAATTCCCAGAATGGGTTCCGATCATCTTTTTGAGCGGTCATGAAGAGCCTGAAATGATCGCAAAAGCGATTGATGCTGGTGGCGATGATTATTTGATCAAACCGGTAAACAAAGTTGTTTTGAACTCTAAGTTGATTGCGATGCAGCGTATTGCGCACATGAGACGAGAGTTAAAACAGAGTACCGCCAAACTCGAAGAACTGAATATTTTACTGCAACAACAAGCCAACGAAGACGGCCTAACCAAATTATACAACCGTCGATATATGGATACTAAGCTTGAAGAGAGCATTGCGTGGCACGGACGACGTAATATATCCATGACCGTCATACTACTCGATGTTGACTTCTTTAAGCCTTACAACGATAACTATGGCCACATTCAAGGGGATAAGTGCCTGCAAGGGCTTGCCAATACTTTGAAAGAGCTCTTTGTTCGAGCTGGAGAGTTTGTTGGACGTTACGGCGGTGAAGAGTTCGTCATCATTCTGAGTGATACCGACAGCTCCGCGGCTAATTTACAGGCCAATCGTGTAAAAGAAGCACTGCATCAAATGAACTACGTCCACGACTACTCAGCAGTGTCTGACAGGGTGACAGCGTCACAAGGTGTGTTGTCATTCATCCCTGAAGGTGGTGAAGCTATCGCTTCTATTTACGAAAAGGTTGACCAAGCATTGTATCAGGCCAAGCAAAGTGGAAGAAATACCTACATACAACGCGATATTATGGAGCTTGAGCAATAGTTGACGAGCTTCGGTAGTAACCTGAATTATACTTCTAGTAGCTTATAAGCTAGGAAGTGACTTAAGTGATAAAAGAAATGCAGCATTCCAAGTCATTCGTCATGACTAACTCAAACAAAGGTCTTGTATTAACTCTGTTTGTTTCCGTGTGTCCAACAGCTGTTAACGCAGCTTCGCTCTCTGAATTGGTCAGAAAAGACATTGAACAAACCTTCGCAACGAGTGTTTTGCTCAATGATACGGATGTGTTTACCTTTGGCATAAATAATTTTGATCCCAACAAAGTCTTTAGTTTGGACAATGAAGATATTGGCTCTAATGACTCAGTAAGTCGCCGACAAAATATCGCTTCCCTCAGCCTTCCTTATACCTTTGAAGTGCCAAGTTATATTGAAGACAACCATCAAGAAGTAACACTTCGTTTATCTGCGTTGCGGATAGAGAAGGATGTTCAATATGCCAGTTCAACGATAAGCGACTTTCAAAAAGAGTCTGTTGTTTCTGGTTACGTTGAGTATGCAAACGTATCCCAGTTGAACGAATACTGGAGTTTTAGTTCTGCAATTGGTAACCATATTTCCTATTATCGAAACGATTTTGAATATCGTTCTTCGTTGCTTGCACCAATTCAAGGTCAGCTGGATGGTCTTTATCTGAACACGGATGCTTGGGCATACATAATAGAGCCTAAGATAAAGTTGATGTTTGAAGATAAGAATGACTGGGGTAAATATAAACTCAGTACCAGTTGGCATTACTTTAATGGTATAGGTTGGGGAGAAGCCAATAACGGTAATATTGGTCACCCAGAAGGTTGGTACATAGCAAATGAAGCTAAGATCTTCTATGACTTAGTTCGTTGGGACAAAAACATCACATCCATGTATTCGAGTATAAGAAGAATAGATATTGGTGGTGATACTGTCGCGTCTATGGGCACTACAGCTTACTACGAAGGTAGTGTAGGTTGGTTGCTTAACCCAAATCTGTTTAATGACTGGGTCGATAATGTAGGAATAGGGTTTACTATCAATTACGGAAGTAGTTTGAAAGGAGGGAGCTTAGTCATCTTCTTTAACCAAGATTAGTCTAAGCACCAACGCTTTCGATGTTCACACCGTTAAATTACGATGTTCAGAGCTTTACATTCCAAGACTTTCAACGTCTTTAACTATCGACACACAGCTTGTTTCGGCCAGTTTCTTTTGCTTTGTACAGTGCGTTATCGGCAAGTTTCAAGACTTCTACGGGTTGTTTAGTGGTTCTACTATCAGACAGCCCAATGCTCACCGTTACGTTTACGACTTCAGTTGATTTGTTGCTCTGACCACGTTTTTTAATGCCGACTTCATGGTCGTCAGGGCGATCGTTGCTATTTCGAATCGTCATATCGTAGTTTTGTACTTCCGAAATGAGAACTTGAAGGTGCTCTTTAACCTGTTCCGAGTATTTGCCTTTAAAAATAATCGTAAACTCTTCACCACCATAGCGATAAGCTTTTGCACCACCGGTTGTTTCACTCAATATACGTGCTACCAACTTCAACACATCGTCGCCAATGTCATGCCCGTAGGTATCGTTAAATTTCTTGAAGTGGTCGATATCAACCATCGCCATTGAGTATTTTCGCCCTAAGTGCTTCATATCCACTTCTAGTGCGTGTCTACCTGGAATGTTAGTTAAACGGTCATTAAAGGCCATATCGTGGCTAGCAGAGACGACATAGATAATGAATAGCGTACCAGACAGCGAGAACATCGTACTAGAGATGTATTGCACATCAAAAAATATGAATGTACTAGTAGAAAGTAAAATTGCGCTGTATACGACAACATCAATCGCGCGGTTGTATACCAGAACTAAAATCGACGTAAGGCCAAGTAAACAAAGGCTATACAGCACTAAAACGAAAGGTAGCCTCGAGAATCCGTTAACGATAAACAGGATACCTTCGCTCCATGACTCAAATCCACCTGACTGGAAATGAGAAACAATTAATTGCGCCCATACCGTAAACAGAACGAGAACCAAAGCATATAGGAACATGGATTTCGAGTTAACGCCGTTATCTGGGAAGGCATACACCAGTAAGCATGTTACAGGAACTAAAGCGGTTAACAGAGACAGTTCTAATAGAGTGGTGCCTGTGTTGAGTGGCGTTTGTAAACGAACTTGAATGATGAGGTATGCGACGAGCATGGTTAAGGACACCATGGCCATACGACCTTGCTTAAATGTGTGGCACAGCAAAACCGCAACGCTCAATAGAATGTATGGGAGGTTGCTAGCAAACCCTAAGTTTGAATCCGTCACTAGGATGACGTTGTTCATACCTGCAAGTAATATTGCTAATAGAAGTAAGGGAAAGCAAAATCGAAATATGCTCGACGTGACGAAAGAAGATGTCATTTATGTGGTGAGCCTAACTATAATGATGATCTTATATTTTAATTTTATACGTAGGATACGGGTAAACAAGCAATTGCCAAGCTTTTTCACTAAATTATAGCAAAAACATGATCATAGCTCGCTAATTGTACAATGAAATTTATATGTATTTCAGTTGCTATTAACCATAGAACGAGCTACACAGTATATATGATAAATGAAACAGCCGTTATTGATACTTAACTAAATTTAGATAGTTTGTGCTTAAGGGGTAGGTGGTTAGCTGAGTAGCAATGAACAGATGTTATAACGACTAGCTACAGAAGCGGTTAGCTACAACGGCGATTAGTTACAACAATGATGAGTTACAACAACGATTAAACTAGAACCAACCGCTCAACATGGAGGTGTATTATGCAAATCAGTGTCGATGTCCATAACTATATGGAAACTTTGGTGGGAAATGTATTAGCGACAGAAGAGTATGTTTCTGGCTATACCAACGAGCAGTTAGCCGATCTTGCGTGTTTGGCTTTAGGTCAGCTTAAACCCATCTATATTCGCTTCGATGTCGATTTTCTGTCGGCATTGCCAGAGGATAAATTGGTGCTGTATAAACGAAATAGTGAGATCGCGGTCAAAAATGCAGAAAGTATGATCATTGACGACAGAAGACGCGAGCGTGACGACAATGTCCCCGTAATCTTTAGTCAACATAATTTTGATGATGACGTTGAATTACAATGGTATGAAAAGCCATTGTTGAGCGGTAAACAGTCATGATAGTTTACGGTTAATTCGGTCATTTAAGGAGTAAAAACGTGGGATTCTTTTCTAGATTATTTAGTGGCAAAGAAAAAACCGAACAAAAAGTAGAAATTGAGCCTGTCGAATATAAAGGTTTCAATATCTATCAAGATGCCATTGCAGAATCTGGTCAATACCGTGTAGCAGGGCGAATCGAGAAAGAATTCGATGGTGAAATCAAAACTCATCGTTTTATTCGTTCTGATGTTGTTTCAAACAAACAAGACGCCGATGAATTGATGCTTAAAAAATCGCAGATGTTCATCGACCAAATGGGCGATAGCATTTTTAGCTAACCAAATAGGGTTAGAATTGATGTTGGTCATAATTTAGAGAGCTTTCAGTCTATATGCTGAAAGCTCTTTTTAGTTTTAGGAACAAAGAACAGCTAGTAGGTTGTTATTTAAAGGAATATTTGCAAGTGGTATGACCTCTTGACTCAAAAGAGGCGTCATTTCTTCAAATGAAGTGCTCCAATTCCATCCAAATCGTTATAAGTAATAACTTTTCCTGTTCTTTGAATAAAACGCTTGAAGTATTAGTTGTCGTTAGATACAAACGAATAAGTCATTGTGCCAATAGTCAAGGAATAGCTATGCAAGTTGGTGTACCAAGAGAAACACTCGCAGGTGAAACGCGAGTCGCTGCTTCGCCGAAATCGGTAGAACAGCTTCTAAAATTAGGATTTGAAGTTTGTGTTGAATCACAAGCAGGTGCGTTAGCAAGTTTTGAAGATGCAGTTTATGAACAAGCTGGAGCAAAAATTGTCACCGCAGATGAAGCTTGGAAATCCGATATTATTTTTAAAGTTAACGCTCCGATCGTTGACGAAACTAAAAATGAAATTGATCTTCTTAAAGATGGCGCAACATTGGTCAGCTTTATTTGGCCAGCTCAGAACCCAGAATTAATGGAACAATTGTCCACTCGTAATATTAACGTGATGGCGATGGATTCTGTACCTCGTATTTCAAGAGCTCAAGCGTTAGATGCATTGAGTTCTATGGCTAACATCGCGGGTTACCGTGCTGTTGTTGAAGCGGCGCATGAATTCGGTCGATTCTTCACGGGGCAAATTACGGCGGCAGGCAAAGTTCCACCAGCGAAGGTACTGGTTGCTGGGGCGGGTGTTGCTGGCCTAGCAGCAATTGGCGCAGCGGGTAGTTTGGGTGCGATCGTTCGTTCGTTCGATGTTCGTCCTGAAGTAAAAGAGCAAGTCGAGTCTATGGGCGCTGAATTCTTGGAAGTGGATTTCAAGGAAGATACCAGCGCGGGCGACGGCTACGCAAAAGAGATGTCTGAAGCATTCAATAAGAAAGCTGAAGAACTGTATGCAGCTCAAGCTAAAGATGTTGATATCATCATTACAACGGCACTGATTCCAGGTCGTCCGGCACCTAAGCTGATTACCAAAGAGATGGTAGACAGCATGAGTGCTGGTAGTGTGATTGTTGACCTTGCGGCAGCCAATGGCGGCAACTGTGAATATACCGTTGCGGATCAAGTCATTACAACGGCTAACGGCGTCAAAGTGGTAGGTTACACAGATATGGTTGGTCGACTACCGACTCAATCATCTCAACTGTATGCAACGAACCTAGTTAACTTGCTGAAACTGCTTTGCAAAGAGAAAGATGGCAACATCAATATTGACTTTGAAGATGTCGTGCTACGCGGTGTTACTGTGGTTAAAGAGGGTGAAGTTACTTGGCCTGCACCACCAATTCAAGTTTCAGCTCAACCACAACAAGCTAAGCCCAAAGCGGTTAAACCAGAGCCTAAAGTTGAAGAGCCGGTTTCTCCAATTAAGAAAGTGGCAGGCATGGCGATTGCTGTAGGTGCATTTGCTTGGGTAGCGTCGGTTGCTCCTGCTGCGTTCTTATCTCACTTTACCGTTTTTGTACTTGCTTGTGTGGTGGGTTATTACGTCGTTTGGAATGTAAGCCATTCTCTGCATACGCCTTTGATGTCCGTAACTAACGCGATTTCGGGAATCATTGTAGTCGGTGCACTGTTACAAATAGGACAAGGAAGTGGCGTTGTCACGTTCTTATCATTTATTGCCGTATTAATTGCAAGTATCAATATCTTTGGTGGCTTTACCGTAACCAAACGTATGCTTGAAATGTTCCGTAAAGACTAAGGAGTGACAGATGTCTGAAGGATTAGTACAAGCAGCTTATATTGTTGCTGCTGTATTCTTTATTATGAGCTTGGCTGGGTTGTCGAAACAGGAATCTGCGCGTGCAGGTAACTATTACGGTATCACGGGTATGGCAATCGCGTTGATCGCGACGATCTTTGGCCCACATTCTGCAGGTATTGTATGGATCATCATTGCTATGGTGATCGGTGGTGGTATTGGTATCCACTACGCAAGAAAAGTAGAAATGACTGAAATGCCTGAGCTGGTGGCAATTCTGCACAGCTTCGTAGGTATGGCAGCAGTACTTGTAGGTTACAACAGTTACATTGATCCACCTGCTACTGTTTCTATCAACCCTGCTGATATTCATGCAGAGCACGTGATCCACCTAGTGGAAGTGTTCCTTGGCGTGTTTATCGGTGCGGTGACGTTCACGGGTTCTATTGTTGCGTTTGGTAAGCTTCGCGGCGTTATCTCTTCGTCTGCATTGAACATCCCTCATAAGCATAAGTGGAACCTAGCGGCGATCGTAGTTTCTACACTACTGATGATCATGTTCGTTAAAGCGGACGGCAGCATGTTCGCGCTAATGGTGATGACTCTAATCGCATTCGCATTCGGTTACCACCTAGTGGCATCGATTGGTGGCGCAGATATGCCAGTGGTTGTCTCTATGCTGAACTCGTATTCTGGTTGGGCAGCAGCAGCGGCAGGTTTCATGCTTGCGAACGATCTGCTTATCGTAACCGGTGCATTGGTTGGTTCGTCAGGTGCGATTCTTTCTTACATCATGTGTAAGGCGATGAATCGCTCTTTCATCAGCGTTATTGCTGGTGGATTCGGCCAAGACGTGGTTGTGTCTGATGGTGATGAAGAGCAAGGTGAACACCGCGAAACATCAGCTGAAGACGTGGCTGACATGCTTAAAAACTCAAAGTCAGTCATCATCACTCCTGGATACGGCATGGCAGTAGCTCAAGCTCAATACCCAGTGCATGAAATCACTGAGAAGCTACGAGCGCAGGGCATCAATGTTCGATTTGGTATCCACCCAGTTGCTGGTCGATTACCGGGTCACATGAATGTGTTACTTGCTGAAGCCAAAGTACCTTACGATATCGTTCTTGAAATGGACGAACTCAACGATGACTTCAATGAGACCGATACTGTTTTGGTTATCGGTGCAAATGACACTGTGAACCCAGCAGCACTTGAAGATCCAAACAGCCCAATCGCTGGCATGCCAGTACTTGAAGTTTGGAATGCTCAGAGCGTTATCGTATTCAAACGTTCGATGAACACAGGTTACGCAGGTGTGCAAAACCCTCTGTTCTTCAAAGAGAATACGCAGATGTTGTTTGGTGATGCGAAACAGAGCTGTCTCGGTATTCTAGAGCATCTATAGGAAACACTTTTTAAGTATTTTCTAAGCAAAAGCATTAAGTCGTAACCAAATAAGGAGCTCATTAGAGCTCCTTTTTTTGTTCATCTGAAAGTCGCTGTATCCTAAAGCAACAATCCATGACCCATAAGCACAGTCCGATAAACGGACGTAAAACTCATTGGAATGAAGTTATGACTACTCAAACGATTAGTGAGTACAGCTGTGCAACATAGCCCTAATATGATCGAAATTGTCGCTATAACTCGTCATTAGCACGGTTTTTCATGCGGTTATAAATTTATCTTTGATAACGAATGGTATATATTTGATTGATCTATATGAATTTGCGTTGGTTTGTGATCATCAAAAGAACATTTACTCTGCTTATCGCTACATTATCCGTTTCAGTGAACGCGTTTGCTGACTCTTTACCTGAGCGTATCGATAACTTCACTAAACTTTTTGATCATGAAATGGCAATTGAATCTTATGATATTCGACTGCTTCAGGCTGATTACCCGACTCGCTTGATCATGCCGTCTTCTATGCTGCCGCAAACTGCTGAATACCCACTAAAAGACATCCAACGTTTATACCGGTTATCAAAAACATGCAGCGGAAAGTTGCCCTTAAGCCCTCTAATAACAGAGCCTTTGGTCTTTACTCGTGCAATGTGTAAAGGAACTAAACTTTCTGATCGTTGGTTTACTCGAAGTGGTTTGATTCATCCCGGTGGCGGTTCATATGCCGCACGCTACGTTGAGTTATACCCAGAGAAATTTGACTCGTTGAAGCGCTACATGCACATTCAAGAGCGACCGAACACCGAACACGATGAACTACTGTCTCGTCTACAGAATATGGACAATGAAGCCATAACAGCTTTGCTAGCGGGTGCGAGTATGTTTGTTGAGCTTGATGAAATGTGGGTTAAGCGCGGTGATAGATATTACCTGTATAAAGAATCAGTTTGGAACGAAAACGCTACGCTCGCGGGCTTATCCTTTAGTTTGTCCTCAGAAAGCAACAGCTGTTTCGTCCAACGCGGCAATGTATGTTGGGAAATAGAAGATCATTCAGAACTTCTGCAGATCGCCATGTTTATTTTGGTGATTGCCAATATCCTACTCGTGTTGGGGTGGGCGGTTTACCGCTGGAACAGTAAAAAACAAGAGATGAAGAGCCGTATGCTGGTTCTTCAAATTCTAACGCATGAATTAAGAACACCGATTGCGAGTTTGTCATTAACAGTTGAAGGGTTTAGGCGAGAGTTCGAACACTTGCCAGAATCGGTATATGATGAATTTCGTAGGTTGTGTGAAGATACACGCCGTTTAAGGCAGTTGGCAGAAGCAAGTAAAGACTATTTGCAATCAGACAACCAACCGCTTGCAACAGAGTGGGTGCCAAGTGTTGAAGAGTGGCTTCAATACAAAGTTGAAGAAGACTTTGCACCGGGCATTGAACTCCGCGTAAACAAAGATATTGCTGCAAAAGTAAACGTATATTGGTTAGGAACGTGTATCGATAACCTGATCAGAAATGCCGTGAAATACGGCGTTGCCCCGGTGATACTAGAACTGAATACTTCTGACAAGAAGCTGACATTCAAAGTTATAGATAATGGAGACTTGTCTCGCAAAGATTGGGGGCAACTAAGAAAGCCATTCGTAAGTAAGAGTGGACTCGGTTTAGGTCTGACGATAGTAGAATCTATGGTCGGAAAAATGGGCGGTCACATGACGCTTATCGGCCCCCCAACAACATTTATTTTGGAGATACCTTGTGAAACAGACATTGCTTCTCGTTGAAGACGATAAAAATTTAGCTGACGGTTTATTAGTTAGCCTTGAGCAAGCTGGATATGAATGTTTACATGCCGAGCTGATCTCTGAAGTTGAAGGCTATTGGGAACAAGCGGATCTTGTGATCCTAGACCGTCAACTTCCTGATGGTGACTCAGTAGATTCACTTCCAGGTTGGAAGAAAAAGAAAGACATCCCAGTTATTTTGCTAACGGCTCTCGTAACAGTAAAAGACAAAGTAGCCGGCCTAGACTCAGGTGCGAATGACTACCTGACGAAACCATTTGCAGAAGCTGAACTGTTTGCTCGAATCCGTGCACAACTACGCCTACCTGATGCTGAAGATCAAGATGCATCAAAAGTGATGGCTCAAAACCTTGTCATTGACAAAGCAACACGTGAAGTGTTTTTTAACGAACTGGAAGTCACGTTAACGCGTACGGAATTTGATTTACTATTATTCTTGGCAAGTAATCTTGGTCGAGTGTTTACTCGTGATGAGCTACTAGACCACGTTTGGGGTTACAACCACTTCCCAACAACTCGTACTGTAGATACACACGTTCTGCAACTAAGACAGAAGTTGCCAGGTTTAGAAATTGAAACCTTACGTGGCGTTGGCTACAAGATGAAAGCGTAATGAAAAAAGCCTTACTTCCACTACTCATTTTATCAAGTGTCATCAATACTGCACACGCAGCCGATTGGTTTAAGGACAGTGATGCACTGACACAAGTGCACAAGCACCTGCTAGATAATGATTTAGCATTGATGTTTGATTCATTGGTGGAAGTTTGGCAAATCAATGCTTCGCAATCTCGCGAAGATCATCTCAATCAACTGTTCGATCAAGCATTGAACAAGGATTGTGGTAAAACGCTTACAAAAAAAACGTTACCGGACTGGATAAGCTCGGTCGTCGTGAAAAGACACATTATTCAAAGCCCAGGCAGGGAAACATTCCGCGTGGCTATTGATGTTGAATCGGAAAGCAACATCCAAGACATCGCCTTTGAGAAGTGGGTCGACAAGGTCGTTTCGTCTGACAGTGAGTTTACCAAAGGCAACCCGGTAATCAATAACACTTCAGTGAGCGTATACAGCAAACGTTATAGCTTAGCGTCTCAACTTGATTCCGGACTTTATCGCCTGACTGTAAAAGGAAATAGCGGTAACTCCTGGAGCACTTGGGTCATTCTTGGTGAAGTGGTTATGCGTCAACAAGTTCGTTGGGCATCTAAAGACTCTTGGTTGATCGATAAAAAAGCACTGCTGAACCCCTACTGCCCATTACCAAAGCTAGACGTAGGTTTGTACGATTATGTCGATGAACGATATAAGCAGGTGTGGGGTAAAAGTTATGAATCCGATTATCCGACCAATTTAACGGGTGAAGAACTGCCCAATGATCGTTATGTTTTAGCTGTATCAATGGTACATTCGCGCTGGCAAGGTGACATAGCGATAGAGCAAGCACAAACTATCAGTAAAACTTATGATATTTCTAGCGAAGAGTAGCTAAAGTAATTTAGAATTGAGCCGTTAATAATGTAAGGGATCTAACAAAGATAAACGGCATGAAAAATACAACTAAACTACTCGCAGCATCAATTGCATTCGCCAGTCTTCCTCTTTCAGCAGCAAACTACGCCATTGAAGCGCGTGGTGATGCGATGGGTGGTGTTGGTGTTGTTTCAGCAAACTTCCTAACAGCTCCATTCTATAACCCAGCACTTGTTGCTATTTATCGTCGTAACGATGATATGGGTATGATCACTCCAAGTTTTGGTGGTAGTTATAATGACCCCCAAGACATGAAATCAAATATTGATTCCGCTCTGGCGGCGACAAACACTGCAGATTTAGATGCAGCTCTTAAAAAACTCGATGGTAACCAAGCTAATGTTGAACTTGGTGGTGTTGTCGCATTCGCTATCCCAAATCAATTTATAGCGGCTAACCTATTCGGCAAAGCCTATACAGAATCGTTTGCTACACCAAATGTTTACAATGAAGCGTCAGCGACAGATGCCGATAAGCTTGAGTTGTCGACGGTAGAAGCCGTTGCTATTGGTGTTACCGAAGTTGGATTAACTCTCGCTAAATATCAAACCTTTATGGGGCAGCATATTTCATTTGGTATCACGCCTAAACTTCAACGTATTTACACATACAACTACGTTGCTTCTGTTAAGAGCTACGATTTGTCTGATGTAAGAGACAATGGTGAAGGTGAAACTTCTTTTAATATGGATGCTGGCGCGCTTTGGTTCACAGGTCCATTTCGAGTTGGCTTTTCGGCTACCAACTTAATATCTAGAGATATCAATACCAAAGATACATCTCAAACTTTAACGAGTACGACGACCAGCGGTGTGACACACAAAGTCGGTGGCCAATACGCATACAAACTAGAGCCAGTATATACCGTAGGTGCTGGTATCGTAGCGGACTACTTCACGCTTAGTGTCGACTATGACTTAAATGAAACCGAAAAGTTTACTTCGTTCAAAGATAATGAACAGATGATTCGCGTTGGTACAGAAGTTGATGTTTTACGTCAGCTTCAGCTAAGGGCAGGGTACTACAAGAATTTGGCATACTCTGGTTCAGAAGGTACAGTCACTGCAGGTATTGGTTTGTCGCCACTCAATTTGTTCCAGTTAGATTTAAGTGCTAACTACACAAATGAAAATGCAATGGGTGCGTCAATCAATTTCCTTGCTAGTTACTAACAGTCCTTATATAGTTCTGCTCCTAAATAAAGGAGCAGACTATGCTAAACGACTTACCAACCCTTTCTCACGAAGAACAACAGAAAGCTGTTGAACGAATTCAAGAAATGATGACCCAGGGCATCAGCACAGCACAAGCTATCAAAATCGTTGCTGAGCAAATTCGTGAAGAAATGAGTAATAAAGAAGAGTAGGGCATTAGCCCTTCTTTTTTAACAACTTAGTGCACTATAACTAAACATATTACCCTCTAGTATATTATATCGCACATACCAACTCTTTAGTTATCCTAAATTCCGAGCTATTCAAAACCATTAAATGCCGTTTATTCAGTAAGTTACGTTGGAGTAATCCACTTATCAGGCTTTTCTTGGCTTCTATTTGTAATTAAATTACAGCGCGAACTGAAAGTAATACAACTATCATTTCGGGTGTCAGTATTTGTGCCACCCTGTCTAAGTGGTTAAATCTATGGCGTTTTTTAAGGCTAGTGACGTTGTGACTTCCATTTTTAGTGGATCAGAGTGCGTGATTAGAAGCGTGATGGGAGCAGAATAATAAGGATTTCCTCGAAGAGCAGCGCGAGATAAATAACGACGGTAATGTTCAAAACCGATACCGCGAGTGACTTACGACTGCTTAGAGAAAGCTTTTACTAGCCAGATATGTGCGGTTTAGAACAAGTAGTTGAACGAAGCCGCTGCGCGGCAGAGTAAAGCGAGTGCAAGCCATACTCTTGTAACACCATCATTTGGATGGTCGTTGACAGGAGTAACTTATGAA
>NZ_JBFRVM010000028.1:0-26270 GCF_041475145.1 Vibrio sp. 10N.222.49.A3 | reverse complement strand
AGGTCAGCAAGGTCAGCAAAATGATTCTTCGCAAAGCTCGCAGGATCAACCACAAAGCTCAGCTGACAATGGGAAGTCGCAAAGTCAAAGTGGCAGCCAAGATCAAAGCAACAAACAAGATCAAAGTGAAAACCAAGATCAGAATACTGACCAAAGCCAAGCTGATGATAGCCGCTCTGATTCCAAGACGGATGAAGAAAGCGACAAGCAAGCTGTGCAACAAAACAAAGCGGATCAAGCAGATAAACAGTCACAGGACAAAGGTGACTTAGCATCTCAAACTGCCCAAGCACAAGAGGCTGCTAAGGAAGACAGTGATAACAACACTCAACCAGCTGCAGCACAAGCATCAGGTCAACCTATGTCGAGCGATCCGGATATGCGAAAGCTTGAGCAAGTAGAAAGCGCCCGTGACCCGAGCCAACTGCTTAAAGCGCAAATGATTCTACAAGCACGCCAAAAAAGTGCCCCTAACAACCAAAACAAAAAGTGGTAACCATGCGATTTTTAAACAAGCCATTTTTATCAATGCTACTGACACTGCTAATCGGTGTTTTCTCGTCACACTCTGTATTCGCAGCGACCGCTGTGGCGAGTGTTTCGCAAAACAGTGTTACCAAAGATGAAGTCTTCCTACTTAGAGTGGCGACCGATGAAAAAGTATCGTCCGGTGCTTTAGATCTAACCTTCCTTCAGAAGAATTTCTACGTCGGCACCCCAAGCTTTGGGTCATCGATGCGAATCGTCAATGGTAGCCGCACTGTGTCTAGCGAGTGGAATATTACCCTTGCCCCACTTCGATTAGGCCGATTAGAAATACCTAGCTTTGATATTGAAGGTGCCAAAACCCAACCGATCACCATCAACGTTTCGATTAATAAAGCCGCTCCAAAGCAGAGTGATATGGCGGAATTCCTATTAAATCTCAGCAAAAACATCTTGTATCCACAAGAAGTCGCCGAGCTTGATGTAAAGCTCATCATCAAAGCGGATCCAAGAAGATTACAAGATCCCCAGATCTCTCTACCAAACTCATCAAATTTGGACGTGGAACCCATCGGTGAGTCGAAACAGTTCCAAGATGTTATCAACGGACAAGAAGTCACAGTTGTTCAGCAATCTTTCCATATATCGTCACAGCAAGCAGGACAATTTCAGCTTCAAGGCCCAAAGTTAACCGGTGCTGTTGTTTACTCAACCAACAACTCAAGCACGACGCGCCTTTTCCAGCTCGACACGCCTGTTGAAACCTTAGATGTCACAGTGAATTCTGTACCAAAAGGCTACCAAGGTGAGTGGTTACCAACATCGAACTTTAAGCTGATACAACAATGGTCAGACAGCCAAGGCAATGAACTCAGGGATGGCAATGCTTTAGGTGACGACAAACAGAAGATTGAAATGGAAGCCGGTGATTCGTTAACTCGAACCATTACTATGACGGCTAGCAACTTAACGCAGCACCAACTGCCAAAACTGAATATCACCTACCCTAAAACGGTGCGTGTTTATGAAGAAAAACCGCAATTTGGCACTACTCAATCCGGTGATGCTGTCGTTGTTTACAAGCAAGTCTTGATTCCGAAAGAGTCTGGAAATATCTCGCTTCCTGATGTGTCTCAAGCTTGGTTCAACACCGATACGCAATCGGAACAAACCACTAAAGCGCTTGGTCTTGAGTTGTCAGTTCAGGCAAGTGAACGCGCTAGCTCAAGCTCGCCAGCTCCTGCTATGGAGACACCAACTCAGCAAGCCAGCCCGACGATTGTTACCGTTGAAAACCCAGGAATGTGGCCTTATCTAACGGCGCTGTTTGCAGCATTATGGTTAACCAGTTCTGCGATTGCTTTCTACTTCTGGTCACGCCGCGGTACAGCAGTAAAACCAAAGCAAAAAGATGAACGTCAATCCGATACGGCAGAAGCGCTTATTGCCGCTCTGAAAATGAAAGACGGTGTGAAGACAAGAACTTTGTTCGAACAGTGGAAAACAGAAAACCCAGACTTGAGTGATGAGACGTTAGAAACAATCGAAGCTGAGCTCACCAGGCTAAATCAGAGCCTCTATGCTGAAGCAGGCTCACCAAGTCAGTCATGGGACCCTTCTGAGGCAATCAAAGCGGTTAAGAAACCAAAACGCATCTCGAACAAAGCACACAAGAGCACATTAGAAAGGCTTTAATTAACCGGTGTTCTAAGTAAGCAGAAAGCTAATTAGGCAGAAAATCTAAGTAAAAAAAAGAACGAAGCCGTGATGACCACATTGTGATCATCACGGCTTCAGTCGTTTTTGAGAACGGGAAAAACAGATACCACACTAAGTCAGTGTAGCCGCAACTTTTCTTCGCTTCATAGCCGAGACAACTCTATTTCGCCCTGAATCTTTCGCCTTATACAAAGCCTTATCAGCCTTGCCATACAACAAATCAAAATCGAACTGGCGCTGATCCGAAGTTATCGATGCATAACCCACAGATGCGGTTAAATATTGGCTAGTGCTACTTTTACAATGGAGAATTTTTGCATCTTCAATACTTTGTCGAATCGACTCTGCACGCTGCTTTGTTGTTGTGTGATTGGTACCGATCATCAACAACATAAACTCCTCACCGCCGATACGGCAGAAGGTTTCTTGATCACCGTAAACATGAGTGCTCAGTATCTTGCCAATGGCACGTAAAGCGACATCCCCCTCAGTATGGCCATAGACACTGTTGTACAAACCAAAATGGTCAAGATCGACAAGAATTAACCCAAAGGTGACCTCATTCTGCGTAGCAAATGCACCGTGTTCCTCACAATTCAGATCATCTAAAACTTGTGACAGCATACGGCGGTTACCAAGACGAGTCAGCGGGTCGAGTTTAGAAATTACATCGAGCTGTTCATTCGCATTTTCAAGCTCTTGAGTTCGCTTGCTAACCTCTTGTTCTAGGGTTTCATTGAGCTTTTTGATCTCTTCTTGCGCCATGGTTCTTTGTAAGACTTCAGCAAGGCTAGAGGCGAAGATACGTATCACTTCACGCAGTTGTGAAGTTAAAGGGCTTCGTGTTAGCAAATTATCCGCAGCGATAAACGCAATCGGAACGCCTGTATTTGTGGTGAGCATTGTCATTGCCGTCCAGCCAACCCCGACAATATTGTAATCATGATAAATAGGGACCGATTCTTCAAAAGCGACTTGGTTAGGGTAAGTACGAGCTGCAGACACAATGTCACGCTCTACCAGCTCTGATCGATAATAAGACTCATCGACAATATCGCCTTTTATATCGGTACCCCAAGTACCTTGCATGTAACTGCAATTTTTATCGGTAAGGAAAACGGCTAATCGATCAATGCCTAAATGCTGAATAGCAAAACTGACGGCGGACTTACACACAGCACTGACGCTATCGCAGCGAGACAACTCAACCATACTCGAATGCAGCATTCGGATGTTCAGTTCTTGGCGTTTACGAATGTATATCTGAGACAGCAGAGAGCCGAACGATTCAAGCATCTGCTTTTGGTAATTGGTAATTGGTGATTGGCGAGCGGTGAATGTAGTTGTCCATGGCAATCCAACCTACGGGTTTATCCCCTTCACGCAAAATAAGCATGCCATTCCACCCTTGCCCTACAACCTTACCTTCAGTGTAGAGTGGAGCCTGTTCAATAACGACCAAGTTAGTGTGGTTGTCAGACAATGCCTCGATATATTCCGATTCAAGCTGATGCAGGTCATATTGAGTGTGATGTTCGCTGTTTGTTTTTCCTAGTTCATCGGTGCCGTAGGTGCCACTAAAACAACGTTTTTTCATATCAAGCAACATAAATATGGCGCGATCAAAACCAAGTCTATCGCGTACCGCCTCTACCGATGCTTTGTAGAGTGCATCCAATGATTCAGGGTTCGAGAGCTCTAACGCCACCTGATGAACCAATTTCATATTCTCGACAAACAACTCTCGAAGCTTAATTTCATCAAGATATTGCGCTTCACGTGTATCCCTATGCTTAATCTCGATAGCTGCATTTTTTTCTGCGCGAATACACTGCCAGCGAGCTGCCGCTAATTGAAGGCCATCCAGCCCTTGGTCAAAGGTTTGATTAACTTTTTCTGCGATGCAATTTTGAATAATTAAATAAGTTCTACAGGCTGGGGCGTTGTCGAGCATCATGATGAACGACTCTCCACCAAGCGCTTTACTGTGATCCCACTTGCACGTATTGAGCGACATCGGTAAGACACCGTCTGCAGTGTCGAACTGTGAAACCCATGGCCAAAATGTTGAAGGGTAATGATCAAGAGAGGTTAATTCACCGTAGGAAAACAACGGTAACGAGTCGCTTTCTGGTATTGGCTCTGAAAATATTCCGATCCCTTGGGGACCAAGCATTTTAATCAGGTAGTCAAACAGAGACTCAGCCAATAAACGGTGGTCACGCGTAGCAGATATCTGTTTTGCAAAGGCTTTAACATGCACGGCGTTGATCCATTGGCTAATAAGAATAACGCAAAAATACAGAAGCCTTGATATGCAATCAATGTAACTAAAAATGAGATGTTAAGTGGGTCGCAATTTGACCTTTTGCATTATCACAAGCATGAGAAGGACTACAAAAATGGGATTTCCTGCCCAAAATTTCGTCGACATGTGATGCTTTTTAACAGCATAAAAAAGCCCCACCTAAAGTGGGGCAAAACTTCCATCGCTTATAGTTATAGTGATAATTCTGTAAATCGAATCGATTATCTAACCTGCGTTTCAGTTAGTGGTATTGACCACGTTATCGATTAAGCAATTAACCAAAGTCACCGTTTACATAACCTTTAGTGCGATCATCTTTTGGTTCGCTGAAGATAACGCTGGTTTCGTTGTGCTCTACAAGCTCCCCCATTAGGAAGAAAGCCGTGCGATCTGAAATACGGCGGGCTTGCTGCATAGAGTGCGTTACGATAACGATAGTGAAGTTCTTCTTCAGATCTTCCATCAACTCTTCAATTTTATGAGTCGCAATTGGATCAAGTGCTGAAGTAGGTTCATCCATCAAAATTACGTCTGGTTGCATTGCGATAGTGCGAGCAATACACAGGCGTTGCTGCTGACCACCAGACAAACCGAATGCGTGTGCTTTCAAACGATCTTTCACTTCATCCCAAAGCGCCGCGCCGCGAAGTGAACTTTCAACCACTTCATCAATGTGCTTTTTGTCTTTGATACCTTGAGCACGTAGTCCGTATGCCACGTTTTCATAGATACTCATTGGAAATGGGTTTGGCTTTTGAAAAACCATGCCGACTTTGATACGTAGATCAGCCACATCTATATTGCCGTAGATGTTATCGCCATCCATCTCAAGAAGGCCGGTGATTTTTACACCTTCAATAAGATCGTTCATTCGGTTCAAGCAACGTAATAGCGTTGATTTACCACAACCCGACGGGCCAATCAAAGCGGTCACTTGGCGCTCTGGCACGGGTAGGTTGATTGATTTAAGCGCTTGGTTTTCGCCGTAAAAAAGGTCTAGGTCTTTAATATTAAATTTGTTCATATTCGTAATCTCGTAATTCGTCAAAGTCTGTACTGTTTTTGTTTTAGGAGCTCATTTGGCTCTAGAAAACCCTGCTTAGTAAGTTGCAGTATTAAAACGTCTTGCGATCAACTTCGTGAGTGTGTTGATCAGCAGTACAAGAACAATCAGTACTGTTGCTGTGCCGTATGCTTGATTCCATTCTTCAATGGTAAATAGCTCCGTCGTTAACTTATATAAGTGAACGGTTAATGTACGGCCAGAATCCAATAGTGAATCTGGGATACGAGCAACCATGCCTGCGGTCAAGAATACTGGCGCTGATTCACCAATAACACGACCAATACTCAGAATAACTGAAGTGATAATACCCGGCATTGCACTTGGTAGAATCAAACGCCAGATTGTGTAGATTTTAGAAGCACCTAAACCATATGAGCCTTCACGATAAGTTTGAGATACCGCCATCAACGCTTCTTCAGTAGTACGAATAATCACTGGAAGAATCAAGATACTCAGTGTCAACGCGCCCGATAGGATAGAGAAACCTAAACCTAAAATAGCTACGAAAAATGTCATACCAAACAGACCGAAGATGATTGACGGAATACCTGCTAATAATTCGGTACAAAATCGAATGATCTTAACTAAGCGACTGCCTACTTTTGCGTATTCAGTCAGGTAGATTGCCGTCATGATACCCAATGGCGCCGCAACCGCAATCGAAGCAATAACCATGTAGATGGTCGAGATGATCATCGGAAAAATGCCGTGCTCATCGCCCGTTCGCGTGTAGTCATCCGTGATGAAATTCCAATCAACGTGCTGTAAGCCGTTTGAGAGGATGTACCACATAATCCAGAACAAGAAGCCCACCGTTAACGCGGCAGCAGCCCATATAAAACCACTCAGAACGGCGTCTTTACGTGCGCGGGCTTTCTTTAACGCGATTTTATTCATCGTCTTACCTTGCGGGTTCGTAGGATTAGTTTGAGGTGCTACGTTATTTTCTAAAGACATAATGTTACCTCGCCTTCTCACGGTTCAAGTAAAGGAGAATTGCATTCAGAGACATGATGAAAACAAGGAGAACAACACCCGTCGCATAGAGCGCACTTGCGTGAATACCACTCGCGTAAGACATTTCAATCGCAATGTTCGCGGTTAGTGTACGAGCTGAATCCAAGATACCTTCAGGCATTGCCGGCGCATTACCCATCACCATAATGATTGCCATCGTTTCACCAAGAGCACGGCCTATACCCAAAATTACGCCCGTCATAATGCCTGAGCGAGCAGCCGGAACGAGCAACTTAAAGATGGTAAAGATCTTTGAAGCACCTAACGCTAAAGAGCCTTCTTTGTACGTTCTTGGTACAGCACGGATTGAGGTTTCAGAAACCGTAATTACCGTCGGAAGGATCATCACTCCCAATACAATAATACCCGCCAAAATCGTGTTACCCGCAGGCACTTGAAATACGTTTTGAATCAGGGGAACGATAATAACGAGACCGAAGAAGCCGTAAACTACCGAAGGTATACCCGCTAGCAATTCGACAGCAGGACGAATGATGTCCGCCAGACGCTTTGGCGCGATTTCAGCAATAAAGATTGCCGTTAACACACCAATCGGCACACCGACCACTACTGCACCTAATGTCGATACGACAGATGCCACAATCATGGTAGCAACACCGTAAAGTGCTGGTGGTAGCCAGTTCTGTCCTAGCACGATGCCCGATAGGCCCGCTTCCTGGAACGCAGGGATACTTTCTCTAACGATGAAAAAAGCAATAACAGCAAGGGATACGATGCCGATGATTGCGCTAGTAAGAAATAAGCCGTGAAAAATACGCTCTTTCCAATCTACACGCTTCTTTTTACGTAAGCCGCGTTTCAGTTGAGTCGCTTCGCTATTCATAAGCTGTTCACTATTCGTTGCGATGGTCATAACAAGTCTCACATATCGAAATCCTTAACACGCTGTCTAAGCGTACGGATTAACTCGAAGTGGGATAGAAAAGGCTCAGCCTGAAAAGGTAGGCTGAGCAATATTTAATTAATTGAGATATAGATTAGTTAACTGAGATGTAGCCTTTGTTCTCAACAAGAGATTGAGCTTCGTCAGTTAGCATCCAATCTAGGAACTTTTGAGTTTCAGAAGAAGGCTTACCTTCTTTGTAAAGTACTAGGAAAGGACGAGCTACTTTGTAAGAACCGTTCTTAACGTTGTCTACAGATGCTTCAGTACCGTCAATTGCAAGCGCGTTTACTGAGTTATCTACTGTACCTAAAGAGATATAGCCGATTGCGTAAGGGTTAGATGCAACCATTGTTTTTAGTGCACCGTTACCGTTAGCAACTTGAGCACGTTGAGAGATTGCTGATACTTTCGTGCCAGAAATCTTCATTTTAAGAGACATGATGTCTTCGAATGCGCCGCGAGTACCCGATGCTGTATCACGAGTGATTGCTACGATTGGCTTGTCTGCACCACCAACGTCTTTCCAGTTTGTTACTTCACCTTTGTAGATAGCTGTTACTTGCTCAGCCGTTAGACCGTCAAGACCATTCTTAGGGTTAACCACGACTGCGATGCCGTCACGAGCAACCACTTCTTCAACGAGTGTTGTTTCTTTCTCGCTATCTTTAAGGTTACGAGAAGACATACCTAAATCTGCACTGCCGTTCTTCGCCGCTTTAACACCAGCAGACGAACCTGGGCCTTGTACTTCGATAAATACGTTTGAATTCGTTTTCATGTATGTTTCAGAGAAAACTTCCATCAGTGGCGTCACGCTGCTTGAACCAACTGCTGAAATAGTTTCTTTAGCTGAAGCTGGAGTCACTGTTAGTGCACCTAAAAGAGCGATTGCACCGATAACTGTCTTTTTCATCACAAATTTCCTTAAGTGGCGTTATTGCCGTTGTGTTTAACTTGAACGGTGCCCACTTTAGAATCTGAATGTGACAGTTGTGTTTCATTAAATTGAAGCCTATATGACAACTACAAATTAGTAGATAATTTATCTCCTACTCGATCAATTGATGATTGCACATCTATATAACTCACATATTTATCGAAGAGTTCACCGAAAAATCAGGCACTACACCTTAGAACACCTCTTCATTTATATCGAACGACAACCAATAAATTTCCATATTTATCAGTCTAATAGCTTCAACACAATATGTAGAAATACGCACATTAGCCGCCATTTCGTGCAATAAATAACCGTGCACATTAAATACTTACTACATATAACAAAATCAAAGTCATTACTGATTGAATTGTTAGTCTCATTAGTTAGAATTGCGGACTAATTATAATAAAAGCAATTGCATTTATTTATTTATTTATTAAGGGACAGTACATGCGCCAACTTCTCAGTGGCTTATCAATTAAAGTTCAAATTCTTATTCCAGTGCTCTTTTCCGTCGTATTACTTTTGACAGGTGTCATCATCGGTGGTGACAAGCTGGAAAACGCATTTAAAGATGTATCAACAGCGACAGATCAACTCATTCTACATAAAGAAGAACTCAGCGAAATCGTCGACAATAGCTACGGCATGCGCATCAAAGCAATCTATAGCTTGTTTAATCCTGATGATGTAAACACACTCGTTGAAACGCTTAACCAAAAACGTGAACAAAATTATCGGCTGTTGAACTCATTGGAAACAGTGTCAGGTATGCAAGATGAAGTCGCAGCAATGACCAAGGCGATGGACCACTACGTTAACTTCTCACGTAATACCATGCTTCCCCTGTTAAAGGCAAAGCACGACAATTCAATCCTACCTTCTGATTTTGATACAAGCTACCAAACAGCGGTTGACCAATACCGCCATGCAGGTAATGAAATGGTAAAAGCAATCGACACTCTTTCTAAAAAGCTAAACTTGCTTGCTACTCAACAAGTCCATACCAATGGTCAGCAACACACTAGCACCCTAAATACTGCGACTATTGGGCTTTTAGTGATTCTTTCTATTGCTCTTGTTATTAGCTGGACACTGGCTGGCATCATTGTTAAACCAATCAACAATATTCAGGCAACCATGCGCGAAGTAGCAAAAGGTAACCTGCTAGTAAAAGCCGAAGAACATGGAGACAATGAGATCTCACGTCTTGCGCAAGACGTAAACAAATCCGTTGAGCAATTGCGTGACACGGTAAGTTCACTGTCTCGAATCAGCATCGAAGTTGCGTCAGCATCGACTGAACTAGCTGCTGTAATGACACAATCAAGTGCGAACTCAGACCAAGAGAAGCAAGAAGTGGAACAAGTTGCTTCTGCCGTGAATCAACTTGAGAGCACAGCAGCAAACGTCAACGAAAATGCAGTACAAGCCGACTCCGCGTCTAAGCAAGCTGACGAAATGGCGACACACAGCATGAGCTTGTTTAATGAAAGTAACCAAGCAAACGAGCAAATGGCGATTCAGCTTAGCGAAGCTGCGAACGTTGTTGGCACGCTAAAAGAGCACTCAGAGAAGATTGGTAATGTCATTGAGGTTATTCAAAGCATCTCAGAGCAGACTAACCTTCTTGCGCTTAACGCTGCCATTGAAGCCGCTCGTGCAGGTGAAAGCGGACGTGGTTTTGCGGTTGTAGCTGATGAAGTGAGAATGCTAGCAGCACGTACACAAGATTCGACCAAAGAAATCCAAACCATCATTGAAGGCTTGCAGGTTCAATCTGGAAACGCGAATGAGAGTATGAGCAGTTCGCTGTCTATGTTGGAACATAACCAGACTCTTTCAGGTGAGGTAAGCTCTGCACTTTCAGGCATTGCGAACTCAGTAACGAATATCACGGAGATCAACACTCAGGTCGCCGCTGCTGCAGAAGAGCAAAGCCAAGTGACTTCAGACATTAACCGTAATATCTCAAATATCTACAGCTTAGTAAGCCAAAATGTAACAGGCATTACCCAAGCAGCAGCAGCAAGCCACGAGTTATCAAACCTCGCTGAACAACAAAAGCAGCAGTTGGGCTTCTTTAAGGTTTAAGGAGTAAGGTTTAAGGGCGAATAAGCTTTAAGGTTCAAGCTGTAACGGCTTATGGTATAGGCTCTAGGATACAAAATTTAAGCCTTAAACTGTAAGCACTTACTTAGCATGTACAGATTGCAGTAACCGTCCTTCATTATTAAGCCAACTATTGAGTCATCAGTAGTTGGCTTTTTTAATTTCTGGAGATTACTGATCGCTCTGAGCAGCTCTGATTCTTTCAATCGCTTCTACCCTTCTCAGCTGTTGTGGCTGAAAATGCGTAGTCCGAAGCTGTGCGATAATCTCTTGTTGCTCAATTTCAGAGAGTTCGGAGTCATTCAAAATGTCATTTCGTTCAACAAAGTAAATTTCTAAAGCTCCATCAAAGTCCGCCCTTTGTTGATCAAGCGCTTCGAGCCTCTGTGTCGCTTCTTCTCCGACCAGTTCGCTTCTTTTCAAGTATTTACCTTGTTCGTCTAGACCTTCTGAACTGGATAGCTGTGGGAGTAATACCTGATTTTGATGACTGGCTTGAACGTAATCTGGCTGTTCAGATAAATAAGACTCAAGCCTTTGCTGATATTCTGACTCGTCTAGCCCTTCTTGTTTCAGAAGTAACTTTTCTAAAGCGATTTCCCTCATTCTGTTGTCATGGGTAAACAAAATACTTATCTCGCTCTCACTGAAAAACTGTGCTTGAAGATCGAGGAGAGCTTGATTCAGTGCACGTAAGTCCTCAGCGGATATAGAGGTGTTGTCGAATTGCACGTCTAATGCTGTCAGTGCCGCCTTGTACTCAAGATACTTGGCAAACAGTGCTTCATCGACAATCGTAGCTTGTGATTGCTCGTGGTGTTTTGCCACATTGTCGCGAATATCTTCGAGGGTTAATTCTGTATTGCCTGACACGAAATATTCCATCATGTCTTTAGCTGACGCACTATCGATTTCGGTATCTTGTTGAGAGCTAACCTTCAATGAAGAAGCGCTTTGTTCGCTGTTATTATATGAACTTGTATCTTCCTTCTTTAGATATAAAAAGACCGCCGCTGTACTCATCAGGGCTATCGTGGTTATCGACAAAATGGCGATCTTTTTCATCATACTTTCCTTATTCTCTTAATGAACGGTTAGTGCTACCTAAAGGCCGGCCAACTTCAATCGATTGGCGTGCTGACGATATAAGGTCACTGGATCGGTCTCAAAAAGATGGTGGATACCCAATAGTCCATTGATCTCGTCTAGGTGATTCATTTTGTAGTCATCACCAATCACTTTGCCCAAATGCGCGCTACATGCTCCCACTAACCCGTCATTAGGTTCATTAAAAGCTAAACCAAGGATTGTCATCGCTCCGTCGGTAGGATCAAGAAGGTTGGTAAAAGTGGAAGAGCCTGTCCATGAATAGTAATAGACACCGTTGTTTGCTTGCCATTCACCATCACCACACTCAGACGTTGGCACGCCTTCAGGGTAAAACTGATTGAATGCAAGCGAACCTTCAGTGGTCAACGCTTCAAGAGACGCAAGGCCATCTTGATCAAGATCCGTTCCACCAGATAATAGGTTGATAAGCGCCGTCAATCCACCAGCCAATTTAACCGCGATACCTTCTGAAACTGACCCTTCAGATACCGTCCCGCGAACAAGGTCTGCCACTTTAGATCCTTTATGAACACCACCAATGCTCGTCACCGAAGCAACAAGATCAGGTCGAACCGATGCGACATAGCGCGCAGTAGGACCACCGTGACTATGACCGACTAGATTCACTTTACTTGCGCCTGTCGCGGCTAATAGCGTCTCGACTTGAGCGAGTAACTGTTCACCACGAACTTCGGAACTGTTGGTAGCTGAAACCTGAGCAACGTATACGCTCGCACCATCTTTTGTTAGAGACTCCGGTACGCCATAGAAGTAATCCACGCCTGCTAATGTATCGAAACCAAACAAACCGTGTACCAGCATAATAGGGTATTTCGTTGCAGTGTATCCGCTGGTTTCTAATGCTGATGCGCTTGTTCCGGCATAGACGCCAAAACTGGATAGGCAGGCTATCGTCCAAATTAATATCTTTTTCAATGCTCTTTCCTTAAACAGATTAGACCTCTGATGAGTAAGGAAACCGTAGATGATGATTTTATAAAACAAAAAGTAACAACTTGATATTTGTGATATTGAACTTGAATTAAACAATTGTGATGAACATAGAAAATGCAACGTCGCTTGATATTACCAACGGGTAAGCTACTGATTAAATTATAATTTACCTCTCACCCTTCTGATAACGTTTTCATTTAGCATTCAATAGACAAGTCATCACATACCGGTCAATGACGACGTGTTTGCCTGCGATAGTTCGTTAAAATCAAATGTTAGATATTAGCCATTTCACTTCGAAGCCATTGTTTTTCAATCAAAAAGTGGTTGAAACTTTGACACTTATGCCAGTTATGAGCCGCTAACAACCTGAATGTATTGACGAGAGCTATTGGTTTTAGATATAGGTCATACCAGTTATCTGCAATTTAGTTATTAAAACAGTCACAAGCAACAACGTTTTGTTTGGCTCACTAAATATAAAAGAGAATACAGTGATGAAAAATACGGCTTTTATACTCGCGTTAACCCTGCCTTTTGGCGCTTATGCTGCTGAAGATTCAATACCGACACCTGAATCCATTACATCCGCACAAGTATTTGGTACACAAGGTTCCGAGACCTATTCTTATGTTCGATGCTGGTATCGAACCGATGCCTCACATGACTCTCCAGCCACCGACTGGAAATGGGCAAAAAAAGAAAATGGTGATTACTACACGATCAATGGATACTGGTGGTCTTCTGTATCCTTCAAAAACATGTTTTACAGTGATACGCCCCAGCCTGAAATCAAGCAACGTTGTGAAGAAACGCTCGACATCCAAAATGATGCCGCAGACATCACTTACTTTGCCGCAGACAATCGCTTCTCTTATAACCACTCGATTTGGACAAATGACAACGTTGTCCAAGCGAACACCATCAACCGTATCGTCACCTTCGGTGATAGTCTTTCTGACACTGGTAACCTATTTAACGGTTCTCAATGGGTTTTCCCGAACGCTAACTCATGGTTTTTAGGGCACTTTTCAAACGGTTTAGTCTGGACAGAGTATTTAGCCAAGGCGAAAGATGTGCCTCTTTATAACTGGGCAGTAGGTGGGGCAGCTGGCACCAATCAATACGTCGCATTAACCGGAGTATATGACCAAGTCACCTCTTACTTAACCTATATGAAAATCGCCAAAAACTACCGCCCAGAAAACTCGTTGTTTACTTTGGAGTTTGGCCTCAATGACTTTATGAACTACAACCGAGAAGTGGCCGATGTAAAAGCCGATTTCAGCAGCGCTTTGATCCGCTTAACGGAATCTGGTGCAAACAATATCCTGCTGTTCACCTTGCCTGATGCAACCAAAGCACCTCAATTCAAATACTCAACTGAACAAGAGATCATTAAAGTTCGTGGCAAGATTTTAGAGTTCAATCAATTCATCAAGACGCAGGCCAAGTATTACCAAAGCATGGGTAAAAACGTGGTGTTGTTCGATGCAAGCGCGTTGTTCGCCAGCATTACCGATAATCCAGAGCAACATGGCTTTCGAAACGCGAGTGATGCCTGCCTAAATATCAATAGAAGCTCAGCAGCCGACTACCTAAAAAGTCACAGCTTAACCAATGATTGCGCAGCGTACGGATCAGACAGCTATGTCTTCTGGGGAGTAACACACCCAACGACCGCCACCCACAAATACATTGCCGACCATATCTTAGCGTATTCATTCTCAACCTTTGATTTCTAAAGCCTTTCGAATGACTCTGTAACCTGAGACAACACCTTTCAGGAGTAGAAACCAGATACAAAAAAACCGCCCTTCATAGGCGGTTTTTGTTTACGCTAGCTTGTATAAAGATCTGTTTTTATAAACATCATCTTTTAGCTCACACGAGTTGATTACTCGTCGTCAGTTTTTGGCGCAACTTTCTTCTTAGGGATAAATACTGTATCACCCACTGCCACATTCTTGTGGAAGCTCTTATCGCGCTTAACCGGTTTCTTCGGCGTCTTCTTAGCTTGAGTATTGGTTTTCTTCTTCGCAGGCCCGCCTTTAGCAAAAGCAGGTTTACGCGGCTTAATACCTTTGAACTTACCTTTTAGTCCTTCAAGTACAGAGAAGGTAAGATCTTGTTGAAGGTAAAGCTCAACACGCTTGAAGCTATCCCAATCCTTTGGACCAACCAAAGAGATTGCATCACCTTTGTTACCCGCACGACCAGTACGACCAACGCGGTGCACGTACTCTTCTGTATGCTTAGGCATGTCAAAGTTAATAACATGGCTTACGTTTGGAATATCGATACCACGTGAAGCAACGTCTGTTGTTACCAAGATCTTGTAAACCGCACGCTCGAACTGGCTCATGATTGCATTACGTTGCGTTTGGTTTAGGTTACCGCTCAATGCCACCGCTTTAAGCTTCTTCTCGTTTAACTTCTCGGTTAGGCGATCAGTATCAGCACGAGTTGCCGTGAAGATCATCACCTGACGGTATTCAGCTTCTTCAATAACACGATCCAGAATTGCTTCTTTATGATCTAGATGGTCACATAGGTAAAACTTCTGAGTGATATCAAGGTGCTGTTCGTTAGAAACACCCACTGAGATGCGTTTAGGCGAATCTAGCATTTCATTTGCAATGTCGTTCACTTCCGCGTGATCAAGTGTCGCAGAGAACATCAACGTTTGACGGCGACGGTGTTTAGCTGCGTTCGCGATACGACGCAATTCAGGTGCGAAACCTAAATCTAGCATACGGTCAGCTTCATCAAGGATCAGCGTTTCAACACCATCTAAAAACAGTGAGCGGTGCTCAAGGTGATCGGCCAGACGACCTGGAGTCGCAATAATAAAACGAGGGTACTTACGCAGGGCTTTAACTTGGTCGTTAAAGTTTTCGCCACCCAAGATAAGTGTGGCTTCGTAAGACAGACCACCAAGCATGCTACGCAGCTCGCCGTAAACTTGTTTTGCTAGCTCACGAGTAGGAGCCAAAATTACACCACGAGGATCTTTAGCAGAAAACGCTTTTGTTTTTAATGCTTTATGTATCATCGGCAACACAAACGCCAATGTTTTACCTGATCCCGTTTTTGATGAAGCCAATAGATCCTTACCAGCAATAGCAACAGGGATCGCTTTTGATTGGATCTCTGTCGCCTTCTTGAAGTCGTAATGTTTTAAGTTCTTCAGTAAGCGGTTATCTAAGCCTAAATCTTTAAAGTGCAAAGGACTCTCCAGTCATGATGGTATTGAATAAAATTAATTTAACGTGACATGATACCGCGAAAGTACTTTATAAGGATAGAGATCACAGAAAATTTATCCCTTTATCTCTCGTTTGCTAGCACATTGTATGCATTGTTCGTAAAGAAATAACTCTCCAAAACACATCAAAACCGGCTCTCACCCCTCCATCTCATAAACGAGACATAACGTGACGCTCAGCTAATTACCTCAAAAATTTAGTAATTTCTCTAGTTATTGTTTTTGCAGTTAAAAAATTAGTCGCTACAATCATTAATGAAGCGACTATATGATAAAGAATGTATAGCGCATCTTTTGATGATAAATAAGCAAGGAGTTCTTATGAATAAGACGTTAATCGCAGCTGCAGCCTCAGTTTTCATTTTAGCTGGTTGTTCTTCTGAGCCAGAAGAAGCTGCAATGTCACAAATGGATCAATTGACTAACCAAGTTGCTGAGCTAACCAGTGAAGTTGAAGCACTTAAAGGCGATAAAGCGGCAGCTGAAATGAAAGCTCAAGAAGCAGCTGCAGCCGCTATGGCAGCAAAAGAAGAAGCGGATCGTGCTAACGACCGTATCGACAACATCGCAGAGTCTTACACTAAATAGTTTGAGAGCTCAGTGCGATTAAGCTGTAGATTAAATCAGTCGCAAAATGCAGTAAATAGACAGCACCACCTCTTAACGGATGTGGTGCTTTTTTTCGGCGTTACTAATTCGAATAGAAGGCATTAATTCGAGTAGAAGGTACTAATTCGAGTAAACAAAGATAAACGCCCCTTATTACAGAAGAGGCAATCAAATTAGAACTCAATCACAGGTGGTGCTATCTCAACAGGCACGCCATTTTGAGCAAATATCACCGCTTTCGCTTTTGAATTTGGTAGATCTGCATCTTCAAGCCACCATTTTAATTCAACGGGGATTTGCAATAATTTCTTAGAGCCGTCGCTTCGCGTCAATGGTTCGTGAGCTTCAACAAACACGCTTCTATCTGGCTCTAAAGACACTTTGATAGGCTCATCGATTATTGTGACTTGCTCACCACGACTAACCTGTTCAAAAAGCCACTCAATATCTTTAGGTTCCATACGGATACAGCCGGAGCTGACTCGCAAGCCTATCCCAAAGTCTTTATTGGTGCCGTGTATCAGATAATCACCTGCACCATAAGCAAGTCGTAATGCATACTCGCCCAGAGGGTTTTCCGGCCCAGCAGGAACCACTTTTGGTAGCTCAATCCCTTTCTCTAGATACTCTTTACGAATTGAGTTTGGAGGCGTCCAAGTCGGATTGGGTCTTTTTTGGCTTATCTTAGTGATCATCTCTGGGGTATCTCGCCCCACTCGACCGATGCCAACAGGAAATACGTGCACCTGATTTTTCTCAGGTTCAAAGAAGTACAACCTTAACTCGGCAAGGTTAATCACAATGCCTTTTCTCGGCGTATCCGGCAGAATCAGACGACTAGGAATACTTAACACATAACCTTCAGCAGGAAGAAAAGGATCAACGCCTTTGTTTGCCGCCATTAAAGAGAGAAAACCAATATCGTATTGCTTAGCAATGATGGCCAACGTTTCGCCCGCTGCCACTTCATGCTGCTGTATTCTTCCGACAATACGACTTTCAGTTGGCGGCAACTCAAAAGTTGCAGCAGACACACACGACGAAGCCATCGCTGCCACAAACAAGGTGACCCTCACTAGAGGTAAAGCTACCTTACGTATCTGTGTTCTCATTGAGTGCAAAGGCGTCGAGTTAGCGCAATACGACATACAATTCCTTGGTTTGTCTTTTTATCAAAGTTTAGATTATCGCTGATCAAACGTCGCGACAACGTATTGTTGCTCCAAGCTGATATGCAACAGGCCTTTATTTGTCGTTTTTCGTCTGGACATAGCGTAATTTAACCACACAAAATCGATTGCCTCTAAACTTTCAACATATTTGGTTATCTATATGAATAATACTTTAAAGGTAGAGCAAATTTGTGACAAACATCTCACGGAGCCTCGTTTTAACTCGCTAATATTGCCTCAACAAAACGAATTCAATTCAACAGAATCGGTAATTAATAAAACCCTGTTCCTATAATTACCGTTAAAACTTTGGAGAACGACCATGGCTACACCTCATATTAATGCTCAAGCTGGTGATTTCTCAGAAACTGTACTTATGCCAGGCGACCCGCTTCGCGCAAAATACATTGCAGAAACATTCCTTGATGACGTGAAGCAAGTTTGTGACGTTCGCAACATGTTTGGTTACACAGGCACTTACAAAGGTAAGAAAGTTTCTGTAATGGGCCACGGTATGGGTATTCCATCGTGCTGCATCTATGTACATGAGCTAATTGCTGAGTACGGCGTAAAGAACGTTATTCGCGTAGGTAGCTGTGGTGCGGTACGTGATGACGTTAAACTAATGGACGTTGTTATCGGTATGGGTGCATCGACTGACTCAAAAGTAAACCGCATTCGTTTCAACAACCATGACTTCGCGGCAATCGCTGATTTCGGTCTTCTAGAAGAAGCCGTAAACCAAGCACGTGCACAAGAAGTTCCAGTTAAAGTTGGTAACGTATTCTCTGCAGACCTTTTCTACACTCCAGAAGCTGACCTTTTCGAAAAAATGGAAAAGCTAGGCATCCTTGGTGTTGATATGGAAGCAGCTGGTATCTACGGTGTTGCTGCGGATCTTGGTGCTAAAGCTCTAACTATCCTAACAGTATCTGACCACATCATCCGTGGTGAGAAACTAAGCTCTGAAGATCGTCAAAAATCTTTCAACGACATGATGAAAGTTGCTCTAGAGACTGCAATCAACATCTAACGAATTGATAAGATACATTGAAAAGCGTTACCCCGCAGCCAAGCTCACTTGGCTGCTCAAATAATCCCGAGGGGGAGATCGTGTCTAACGACAAGCTGCCAAAAGATGCGGATGGTTTGCAACTCAACTTTTGTAAAACATTGGCGTGTGACAACTTTGGCTTGAGCGATGCAAAACGGTATGTTTTGCAACACGCAAACCCTAAGCGTCCAGCGATGGTTTGTCGTGAATGTGGAGCTTTCCCCCCCTTACTTAACAATCGTGAAGTGTTAAGCGAACTTCATCGCCTAAGACAACTTCACAGCGACGGGCTCCCTGCTTGTCGTAATGATGATTGCGATAACTTTGGCTTATCGGTTCATACCCACAAACATCTTTATCATGCCTTCGGCTACAGTGGCGATAGGCAGCGTTACAGATGCAAAGACTGCCAATCAACCTTCGTTGATAAGTGGTCAGGATCCAACAAAAAACTTCAGTTTCAAGAGAACCTCATGGGCTTATTGTTCATGGGGTATTCAGTACGTGAAATTTGTAGAAAGTTAGAGATCAATCCAAAGACTTTCTATGATCATGTTGACCATATCGCCAGTCGCTGTCGTCGCAAGTTAGCGATGATCGATGCTCGTTGGGTCAACCATGCTAAAGATTACGAATTCGCTTCTCACTACCAACGCCTGCAACCGAAAAGCAACAATGGTGTGGTATGGATAGCGACTGGCGAGGCACACTCTGGCTACATCCTTTGCCAACACGTCAATTACTCTCAAAATGAAGAACCATCTGGAAGTGCTGATCACAACCCTTATGATGACGTTGCACGCTTTGTGTCTAAAGAGCACTCTTCAGAAGCGAATCTCGAACTTCCTCAGCCGTCTGACAAACTGAAAGAGCGCATTGAGCAGCAATACCAAGTGATTCTTGCGAGAGGTAATGTCGAGGATCCAATGGGGAACCTCACGACATTCAGTTACCCTTCGAAGGGCGCGCTAATTCGACCGCCTTATACTTCCTATGCTCACTTCCTACACGTGCTTGATATGTGTGATGAGAATAAGCATGTCACGATCTATATGCCACAAGACCCATTACTAAGATCTGCCGCTCTAAGCGTTTGCTTGCCGCGTATTCAGAGTCAAAATGTTGACCTTATGTATGTAGAGGAAGACTCAGGTTGGCAAGATGACCAAAATTTTGAAAAGATCGACATCGTTCATATGAGTTGGTGGCGCGATCGTTGGGCTATCGCGAGTCAAGGTGACAGTCAAAAAGGTATCTGCTACCTAACCGGTAACAATCCAGAACCAAAACAGTGGTTTAATACAGCTTCAATTCAGCAAACAAAGTTCTATCAACAACGTTTTCAGTTGTTATTTGATAGCTTCATCAATGAGCCAAGACGTAAACTTCGTCCTGGGGGCATTCTTCCATTACTCGACATATTTAGATCTTGGCACAATCTGTGCTACCAAGATAAGCAAGGGTTGACGGCAGCACAACGCTTAGGTGTGACAGAGCAGCCATTAACTCTTAAGCAATTGCTTTCATAGAGATTTACCATCTAGACAAGCGCTCTAGAACTCATTGATTTCAAAGCAAAAGCATGAGATAACACCCAGAATTGGAAAAGATACGTGTCCCCTTTATGCTCAGCGAGAGATAATTGATGCTTATCATCAATCACACTCCTATAATGATTGTGTTATCAATATGTTCGATAATTATGGATCTAAGCCTTGGACAAAAATCAGTACCTTCTTGAAACCGAACTAGAACAACTCAAAACTCGCGTTGATTCTGAGCCATTGGTGAGCCTAGAGATTGCACAACAATGCCTAGTCAGATCAGAGCAAGTTCTGTTTGAAGAGGGCGCTATCCAGTCATTCATGTTAATGGCGAGATGTTGTTGGAACCTTATGGATTACCAGAAAGGTTTAAAATACATCAAGGAAGCCTACAAACGCCAAAGCCGATTAGATACCGATCATTTTCTCCCTGAAATTCTCCACTTACACGCTCTCCAATTCTGGGGACAAGCCAAGTATTACTCCGCCCAACAGTTCTGGATCAATGCATTAGAACAATCTGCACTGGTTGATGAAGTGGAGATTCAAATTGAATGCCTCATTGGCCTTGGCAACATTTGGCGAATGACTCACGAATATAAACTTGCACGCTCTACCCACCAGCTCGCTGTAAAAGTAGCGAATAACAGTCGCATTGGTTGGTTAGAAGGCAAAGCAAGAATACTTCTCGCATGGGATTACTACCTGCTCAACAACTATGTTGAAATGCTGTCGGTGCTCGACGGTGCAGAAGAAGCATTAAAAGAATATAAAGATAATACTTGGCACGCTGAAGTATGGGATTTTCGAGGCCTTGCCCTACTTGGCCTTGAACGTTTGGATGATGCAGAACGAGCCACAGCCAAAGCGCACAAGCTAGCAGTAGAGCACAACCTTGTATGGATGAAAGCGCATTCCTACATCAGTCGAGCTAGACTGGAGCTCTTAAGAAAGAGGCCAGAACAAGCCGCCGAGTTGCTAAGGCTGGCAGAAGAGTCAGCAAACGAATTCGATAATGGCGAACTGCTTAGCCAAATTTGTTATCAACAGTCTTTAGTCGCAGAAGAAAATCAAGATTTTGAAGCCGCATTGACCGCTTTTAAGAAGTATCGTCAATATTCTACCGGCATGCTTAAAGAACAAACAAATCGTGTCGGTTTAGACAAAGCGCGCAGTTCAAAACGCCAGCTTGAACAGAGAGCTCGTAAGCTAATTAACCGCATTCGAGGTCAACACGAACACGACCCGGAAAAGCACCTCTCTTATGTCGTTTCCGAAACCTTCTGGTGGGAAAAACTGGTACTATTTAAGACGGAGCTTAAACGCTCTAATCACTGCATCATCATGTTCCATCACATCGATACCGATTACTTAGATGTCTGTACCGAGATAGCACATACCTTGTGTAATCAGAACGACTTCATTGCAAGGCTAAGTTCGGAACGTGTGGCTCTTATGCTTTCCGAAAAAGACGAAGCTGCTGACCAGATCTTCAAAACTCTGACCACCATGCTAGATATCTATCCATGGCACAGAAAAGGATTAAAAGGTTCGAGACCGACCGTCAGCCTCAACGATATTTTGACGTTCCCGTTCACTCTTGAACAACTAGAAGAAGACGATGCTGAGGTAACAGAATGATGGAAACCCTATTAAGCAAGATTACAGATGCAGGTCTAGATCCTTCATCGGTATCGGGTGAAGAGGCGATCATATTCTGGAATCATATTCGCCAACACGTTTCGACGACACAAACAGAACAAGCACACTGTTACATCATCAGCTCTGAGTACCGCGCCGAGTTACAACAAAATCAAACCAGTATTGATGAATTAAAACTGGCACTCGACCTACTCCACCTTCCTACAGATATAGAAGATATTCTTACTGTAAAGACCAGCTTAAGTAATCGCTTGGTTGAAATTGGTGATTACACGTCGGCACTGAATGAATTCGTCAGCTCATCGACAATCGCCGTTGAGCACGGACATATCGATGAATATGTAATGGCTATCTTAGGTATGGGGAACCTGTGTGACGCTTACGGAGACCACAGCAGAGCTCTTCGCTACTACCAAAAAATCAATAGCATAGATCACGCGATAAGCAGTCGATCACTTCGTCTGAAATTCAAGCTTTATATGGTAGCAAGTCTGCTACTGCTCAACCGAATAACGGCGGCCAGCGACTTACTGAACGAATGCGAAGAACTGAGCATTTTAGTGAGTGATAAGCTACTCACAGCTCAGATACTGTTGTATCAAGCAAAAGTGCTCCGTGCTAAGAAAAAGCACCATGAAGCGCTTCGTTGTCTGTCAAAAATTCAATATCCAGCCAACAGTACTCAAGCAAGTTGGCTCGCGACCATGACTCGTCTAGAGTTAGCACATTGCTTGAGTGCGACCGGAAAGCAAGACTATGCAAGTATGATCTTGTCGAGCACCCACAAACGTGTGAAGCCCGGCTCGTCACCTGTGCTTGCGAAGCGCTTCTATGATTCTCTAAGTGATGTGTGTTTGAATCAAGGTCGTTTTGAAGAAGCGCTGAGCTACGAGAAGAAAGGCTACCGAATTGAAACGGATCTGATGAAGCAGATCCCGATCAGCGAACTCGGTGCAAGCCAACTGCGCCGTCTATCTCGGTTTGAATTACAACTTAAACTCATTCTCTCCGAACAAGAGAACAAAGAGCTTAAAGAGACAACAGAGCAACATAAAAATACAGTTGCTCAGCTACAACAAGATGTTTTCACCGATCCACTGACCGGGTTAAACAACCGTCGCTGGTTAGATGTGAAACTGAAAGATCTACTGCTACACGAAACGCCTTTCGCATTAATGGTTATCGATATCGACCACTTTAAGTCAATCAATGATGAACTGAGCCACTTAGTGGGTGATAAAGCGATCGTCAGCGTTTCTCAAGAACTGCGTTCATACTTTAAGTTTAGAGGCGCGTCATGTGTCAGGTTTGGCGGAGAAGAGTTCCTCGTCATCCTTGAGAATACTGACCTTGCGAAAGCAGAAATGCACTCTGAAAATTATCGAGAGCGTATCTTCCAATTTGGGTGGCATGAAATACTCGGCGAGCGCGGTTTAACCGTTAGTATCGGTATCACTTTGCATCGCGATAGAGAAAATACTCAGCGTACCTTCTATCGTGCAGACAAAGCCCTATACCGAGCTAAAGCCAACGGCCGTAATCAAGTGTGTACAGAGTAGTAACACGTCTGTCTGTGGGTCTTTAGTTCTGTAGGTCTGTAGCTCTGTAGCTAAGCCCGCCTCTTATTGATAAAAGAACAAAGAAATTCCACCTAATGCGGCAAGTGTCCCGATGATACTTTGCTTTGACACCTTCTCTCCTCTAATCGCATAAATCACCAAAATAAAGACCGGGCTGGTCGCTATTAATGTTTGAGCAATCGCAGGGTTAGCATTTTTCAACGCCACTTGCTGAAGCCATAGAGCGAGAAACGTCCCGACAAAGATTGCCCCTAATAACCAAAGTTTATCGAGCTTGGTCATTGCCCATAAATCTCTTTTTATCGACGAGTACGGCTTCTTTTCAACGAAAGGGATAATCAGCATTACGGCAAACACGCCAATCGTCAGGCGAATCAAAGCACCTAACAATGGTGGAATGTCACCCGCCACCAATGCGTAGTGGGAAATCACCACACCCGACGCCTGACAAACACTTGCCATAAGCCCATATCCAATGCCACCCCACTGTGCTTTGTCATTAGAAATATCATTACCGTTCGCTGATTTCGACGGCTGAAAGACCACAAAGGTCACCGCTAAGGTTGTTATCACAACACCGAGCCAACTTTGCAAAGTGAGTGCCGCGCCAAGAAACATTAATGCCAAAACACCAGAAAGAGGTGGAGCCAGAGATTCCAGCAACAAGGTCTTATTGGCACCAATTCTTGTTAATGCCGCAAAATAAGCACTGTCACCAACTGCGATACCAATGACTCCCGAGATCGCCAAGATCCCAAAATGGTTAGCACTCAGTTCGAATTCAGGCATTGGTATTAACGGCATGACCAACAGCATCATGCCAGAGGCTACAACCCCCTTAACAATGTTCAACTGCATCGCAGAGAAGCGATGCCCAAACTGCCCATAAATCCATGTCGCACACGCCCACACCATCGCAGCGCCAATGGCCGCTAATTCACCTATATACATCCGCATTTATCCTTTATTTTTTGTTGTTATGATTATGGCTATGCGCATCGTTTGAATCAGAACTGTCATCTTGTCAGCAAGAAATACGAAACAACCTATTCAAGTTCAATTGGATTTTATAAGATCCATCAGTGATTTTATTCTCATTATTAGCAGCAACATATTATTTTCAGATTGGTAAATCATTTTTATAACAATTACTTGGATGATAGCGTAGTATATTTGTAACTAACATCTAACATTACAAGGATCTGTTATGTTTTTAGACTACTTTGCACTCGGTCTACTGATTTTCGTAGCATTAGTTATCTTTTACGGCATCATCGTTATTCACGATATTCCCTATGAAATTGCGAAAGAACGCAATCACCCTCATCAAGATGCTATTCATGTCTCAGGCTGGGTTAGCCTATTCACTTTACACACTATTTGGCCATTCCTTTGGATTTGGGCTACGTTGTGGCGCAAAGATCGTGGCTGGGGCTTCGCTAAGCTTGAAGAAGAACAACATGATATTCATCACCGAGTCGACACTCTCATCGACCAAGTGAGTGCACTTCAGAGCGAAATCGCACAGCTAAAGCAAGCGGGCACTGAGCAAAACAGCACAGAGAAACAGACAAACAACGTTCAAGATCAGGAGGCTAAGTAATGGATTTACTGCTGATAATGACCTACGCGGCGCTTTGTATTACGATTTTCAAAGTATTCAAAATCCCACTAAACAAATGGACCGTCCCAACAGCCGTACTGGGTGGTGTTGTCCTCATCGGTACTTTGATTCTATTAATGAACTACAACCACCCTTTCACACAAATCGGTAATCAAGTTTACTCAACGACACCGATTGTTTCAGGGGTTCGAGGCAAAGTCATCGAGGTTCCGGTTGAAGCAAATAAGCCTCTCAAGCAAGGGGATATCCTTTTCAAAATAGACCCGATTCCTTTTGAAGCTGAAGTTGCTAAGCTGCAAGCCAAAGTAAAAGAAGCGAGTCAAGGTGCCTTAGGTCTAGAGTCGCAAGTTGGAGAAGCCGAAGCAGCCAAAATAAAAGCCATTGCAGAAAGAGATAAAGCACAACGTGAATTCTCTCGATACAAGCGAGGCTTCGAAAGTGGCGCATTTACAGAGCAACAGCTCGATACTCGTCGACAGGCATACAAAGCCACAGAAGCAGCAGTGAAAGTAGCCGAAGCAAACCAACAACAAGCTCAGATCGCACTTAACTCTGAGATTGGCGGTGAGAATACAGCGGTTGCAGGCTTACTTGCTGATTTACGTAAAGCTGAATTCAATCTTGACCAAACGGTAGTAAGAGCACCAACCGATGGCTACGTAACTCAACTCGCTCTTCGTCCTGGTGTAATGGCTGTACCACTACCATTAGCGCCGGTGATGACCTTTGTTCACACTGAGGCGCAATTCTATACCGCAGCCTTTAGACAAAACTCACTACAACGACTGCAACCTGGCTACGAAGCTGAGTTTCTATTTAGAGCACTACCAGGAAAAGTGTTTAAAGGACGCATTGATGAAGTGATCCCAGCCATTGGTGAAAGTCAATTTCAAGCTCGAGGCACACTTCTAGGTACTGACGCACTGCGCACTAGCGGCCGTGTATTTGTTAAGCTGACCATCACTGATGATCTGTCTGAGTACCATTTGCCTATGGGTACTGCCGTCGAAGTGGCCGTTTATTCTGACAGCTTCACTCACGTATCTATCATGCGTAAAGTGCTTATTCGCATGAAGAGTTGGCAAAATTATTTGTATCTAGACCACTAACCGTATCTAGACTGATCTGCACCAGAAGT